>NZ_JBEOYB010000002.1:0-208564 GCF_040296845.1 Streptomyces sp. NPDC001985 | reverse complement strand
GTTGATAGGCCGGATCTGGAAGCACCGTGAGGTGTGGAGGTGACCGGTACTAATAGGCCGAGGGCTTGTCCTCAGTTGCTCGCGTCCACTGTGTTGGTTCTGAAACCACGAACAACCCCTTTTTTTGGCCGGCGGGTTGTGTTTGTTTGTTTCATAGTGTTTCGGTGGTTATAGCGTTAGGGAAACGCCCGGTTACATTCCGAACCCGGAAGCTAAGCCTTTCAGCGCCGATGGTACTGCAGGGGGGACCCTGTGGGAGAGTAGGACGCCGCCGAACAATTTTTAGCCTCAGTCCCCTGGATCTTCACGATCCAGGGGCTGAGCACGCCCCAATAGCTCAGTCGGCAGAGCGTCTCCATGGTAAGGAGAAGGTCTACGGTTCGATTCCGTATTGGGGCTCTGAAGAAAGATGAAGAAGGCCCTCGCCACTGGCGGGGGCTTTTCTGCGTTCCCCGGCGTCCCTCCCGGCACAGGAGATCCGAAGGAAAGAGGGCCGTCGCTCGATGAGCGACGGCCCTCTTCTTCTCTCAGGACTTCTCGGGCTCCGGGATACGCATGGCGAGGATGGCCATGTCGTCGGAGGCCGGCTCCGCCGCGAAGCGTTCCACCGCGCGCAGGACACGGGTGGCGACCGCGCCCGCGGTGAGGCCCGTGCAGCCGGTGAGGACCTCCGTCAGGCCCTCGTCACCCAGCATGCGGGTGCCCTCGCGGCGCTCGGTGACCCCGTCGGTGACACAGAGCAGGACATCGCCCGGGTCCAGGGTCACCATCTGCTCGTACAGCTCCAGGTCGTCCATGACGCCGAGGAGCGGCTGCGGCTCGGCGGCCGGCTCCACCGTGCCGTCCTGGCGGAGGCGGAGCGGGAGCGGATGGCCGGCGCAGACGATCTTGAGAAGGGCGCTGCCGTCCTCCTGGGGGCGCAGTTCGCCGTAGAGGAGGGTGAGAAAGCGGCTGCGGGCGCCCTCGTCGAGGATGGCGGCGTTGAGGCGTTCGAGCACGGCCGGGCCGCCGAAGCCCTCGCGGGCCAGCAGACGCAGGGCGTGGCGGGCCAGGCCGGTGACGGCCGCGGCCTCGGGGCCCGTACCGCAGACGTCGCCGATGGCGAAGCCGTACACGCCCTCGCGGATGGGGAAGAGGTCGTAGAAGTCGCCGCCCACCTCGTTGCCCTCGCCGGCGGCGCGGTAGATGACCTCGACCTCGACGCCGGGGATGGTGGGCTGTTCCGGGGGGAGCAGGCTGCGCTGGAGGGACTGGCTGATGGCCACGCGTTCCGAGTACAGCCGGGCGTTGTCCAGGGCGAGGGCGGCCCGGCGGGAGAGGTCCTCGGCTAGCTCCAGGATCTCCTGGCGGAAGTGGTCGTCCGAGGGCTTGCCGAGGGTCAGCATGCCGATGACGCGGTTCCGCGCCACCAGGGGCAGGACGACGGTCTCGCCGCCGACGGCCGCGGCCGTGGCACGGGTGGTGCCGATGCCGGAGGAGACGGGGGAGGCCGAGCCGAGGCCCAGTTCCCGCTTGGCGGTGAGCAGGGCGGCCTGCTGGCCGGCCCGGGCGGGTGCGTTCCAGACGCGGGCGCCGGGGGTCGGCACCGGGTCCGGCGGGGCGATCTTGGAGAGCAGGGCCTTGAGACCGTCGATGCGCTCCTCGTCCTCGTGGAGCACATAGCTGAGATAGGGGTCGGATGCCTGGTCGGCGATGGTGTAGACGGCACACCAGGTGGCCAGGGTCGGGACCGTCATCTGGGCCATGAGGGCCAGTGTCTGGTCGCGGTCGAGCGTTCCGGCCAGCAGGTCGGACGCCTCGACGAGGAAGGAGAGGGAGCCCCGGCGGAGCCGTTCCAGCTCTCCGAGGCGGGCGGACTCGACGGCGAGTGCGATGCGGTCGGCGGCGAACTGGAGGCGCAGGGCCTCCTCGTTGGAGTACCGGCCGGCCGACTCGGCGGCGACGCCCAGGGAGCCGGTGAGCCGGCCCTCGACCTTGAGCGGGACGGTGACGACCGAGCGCATGCCGGTGGAGTTGAGCAGCGGGACCGCGCCGGGGACGGCGGTCAGGTCCTCGTGGACGGCGGGCATCCGGGCGGAGCCGTACCGTCCGGTGCCGGCCTCGACGGGGACGCGGGCGAACCGCTGGCGGGCCGAGGGAAGCCCGGTGGTGGCCCGCACCTCCAGCTCGGTCTCGTCGTCGGTGGCCAGCAGCAGGAACGCGGCGTCGCCGTCGAGCATGTCGCGGGCGCGTTCCACGGTGCGCTGGAGCAGTCCGTCGAGGTCGTCGGGGGCGGGGGAGCCGATGAAGACCTCGAACGGGTCCGTGGTGCTGTTCTCGCTGCCGGAGTCGGTGACCGGGACGCGCTGCGGGGTCTGGAGGACGGCGCGCTCGTCGTCGCGGACGAGCAGACAGACGGTGGAGGGGTCGCCGTGGGAGTCGCGTACCCGCAGATGGGACGCGTACACGGGGATGACACGGCCGTCGATGCCCCGGATGCCGTAGCTGCCTTCCCAGCGGGAGAGCTGGAGGGCCTCGGCGATCCCGGTGCCGATGCCGGGGGTGTGCGGCCAGGCGGCGAAGTCGCCGAGGGGTTTGCCGATGACCTGTTCGGCCGCGTACCCGAAGAGGTGTTCCGCGTCCGCGTTCCAGACGGCGATGGCGCCGGTCGCGTCGATCTGGGCGACGGCGACGCGGACGCGTTCGTCGGCGACGGGCAGCAGGGCGGTGGGGAGGGCCGGGCCCGCGGAGCGGGTGCCCACGGGGCGCTGGGGGAGGTCGAGCTGGAACCACACCTGTTTGTGGGTGGGGGTGTACTCGACGCCCCAGCGGGAGGCGAGGGCGGAGCAGAGCAGCAGCCCGCGGCCGTTCTCGCTGTCCAGGGCGGCGAAGCTCTGGCCGGCGGCCTGGAGGGGGACCTCGCGTTCGGGATAGCGGTCGCCCACCTCGACACGGACGCTGTCGGCCGCGCGCAGACAGAGCACATCGGCGGAGGTCCCGGCGTGGATCACAGCGTTGGTGACCAGTTCGCTGGTGAGGACCACCGCGTCGTCGACGACTTCGCTGTACCCCCACCCCTGGAGGGTGTCGCGGACAAAGGCACGGGCCGTCGCGACGGACCGTCCGACGGGGTCGAAGCTGGCAGCCGCCCGGGCGGTGATCACAGAACTCCTCGTACGTGTTTCGACGCCCGGCTCCGCCATGATCGGCCTGCCCCTCCCGGTGCCCGGTGGTGGTTCCCGTGCCCGCGCCGACCCGGCCGGGCGGACCGGGCGGTTGGACAGCCGGATGCCAGGTTACTTACCTTCGCTGTCCGAGCGGATGCCGGTCACCGCTGTTTCCGCCCTGGGAGGGGTGGGGACTGTTATGCGAAGCTGCCGAACTGTTATGGCCTGGTTCCGCATGGGTGAAACACTGGGCAGGCTGCCCGATACAGCTCGGGCAGTACGGTCAACCCCTGCGGGAGGGACACGGTGGAGTCTGGCACGGCGGCGCGTGGCACAAGCACGCGTACGAAAGGCGGACGATCCCGGAGCAATGGGACAACTGAGGTCGACACGGCAGCCCTGAACAGGCTCCTGGCCGGCCTTGTCTCCCTGCGCGACGGGAATTTTCGCAGGCGCCTGACCGTGTCGGGCGACGATGTGATGGCCGAGATCGCGGCCGTCTACAACGAGGTCGCCGACCGGAATCTGCATCTCACGGGTGAGCTGGCACGGGTGCGCAGAGTCGTGGGGCGTGAGGGGAAACTCACGGAACGGCTGGAGACGGGGGCCTGCGAGGGCTCCTGGGCCGCGGCGATCGACGCCTCCAACGGGCTGGTGGACGATCTCTCCCGGCCGGTCTCCGAGGTGGGCCGGGTGCTCTCCGCGGTCGCGGAGGGCGATCTGCAGCAGCGGATGGAGCTGCGCTCGCACGGGGACGACGGCTCGGTGCGCCCGTTGCGCGGTGAGTTCCTGAAGGTCGCGCGGACCGTGAACAGCCTGGTGGACCAGTTGTCGGTCTTCACCGACGAGGTGACCCGGGTGGCCCTGGAGGTCGGCACCGAGGGCAAGCTCGGCGGCCAGGCGCAGATCCGGGGGGTGTCCGGCTCCTGGAAGGGCCTCACCGACTCGGTCAACCAGATGGCCTTCCGGCTGACCTCCCAGGTGCGGGACATCGCGCTGGTGACCACGGCCGTCGCGCAGGGCGATCTCTCCCAGAAGGTCACCGTTCATGTGAACGGCGAGATGCTGGAGCTGAAGAACACCGTCAACACCATGGTGGACCAGCTCCAGTCCCTGGGCTCCGAGGTCACCCGGGTCGCCCGTGAGGTGGGCACTGAGGGGGAGCTGGGCGGTCAGGCCGAGGTCCCGGGCGTGGCCGGTGTGTGGAAGGACCTGACCGACTCGGTCAACACCATGGCGGGGAACCTCACCTCGCAGGTGCGGGGGATCGCCGAGGTGACGACGGCGGTCGCCAACGGCGATCTGTCGCAGAAGGTCACGGTGAGCGCGCGCGGCGAGGTCGCCCAGCTCGCCGAGACGATCAACCAGATGACCGAGACGCTCCGCACCTTCGCGGACGAGGTCACCCGGGTGGCGAGCGAGGTCGGTGCCGAGGGGCTGCTCGGCGGCCAGGCCCAGGTGCCCGGCGCGGCCGGGACCTGGAAGGATCTCACCGACTCGGTCAACACCGTCTTCCGCAATCTGACCACGCAGGTCCGCGATATCGCCCAGGTGACGACGGCGGTGGCCAACGGCGATCTGTCGCAGAAGGTCACGGTCGACGTGGCGGGCGAGATGCTGGAGCTGAAGAACACCGTCAATACGATGGTCGACCAGCTCCAGTCGTTCGGTTCCGAGGTCACGCGGGTGGCCCGTGAGGTCGGTGTCGAGGGCCGGCTCGGCGGCCAGGCGCACGTGCCCGGCGCCGCGAACACGTGGAAGGACCTCACCGACTCGGTGAACACGGCCTTCCGCAACCTCACGGGTCAGGTCCGGGACATCGCCCAGGTGACGACGGCGGTCGCCAACGGCGATCTGTCGCAGAAGGTCACGGTCAATGTCGCCGGCGAGATGCTGGAGCTGAAGAACACCGTCAACACGATGGTGGCGCAGCTGTCGTCCTTCGCGGACCAGGTCACCGGGATGGCCCGGGACGTGGGAACCGAGGGCCGGCTCGGTGGTCAGGCGCGGGTCGAGGGCGTCAGCGGCACCTGGAAGGAGCTGACCGACTCGGTCAACTTCATGGCCGGGAACCTCACCTCCCAGGTGCGCCAGATCGCCCAGGTGACGACGGCGGTGGCGCGCGGCGATCTCTCCCAGAAGATCGACGTCGACGCGCGCGGTGAGATCCTCGAACTGAAGAACACCATCAACACGATGGTCGACCAGCTCTCCGCCTTCGCCGAGCAGGTCACCAGGGTGGCCCGTGAGGTCGGTACGGACGGCAGGCTCGGCGGTCAGGCCCAGGTGCCGGGCGTCGCGGGTGTGTGGCGCGATCTCACGGACTCCGTCAACGGGATGGCGGGCAACCTCACCTCGCAGGTGCGCAATATCGCGCAGGTCGCCACGGCGGTGGCGCGCGGTGACCTCTCCCAGAAGATCGAGGTGGACGCGCGCGGTGAGATCCAGGAGCTGAAGAACACCCTCAACACCATGGTCGATCAGCTCTCCAACTTCGCGGAGCAGGTCACCAGGGTCGCGCGCGAGGTGGGCACCGAGGGCATCCTCGGCGGCCAGGCGGAGGTCCAGGGCGTCTCGGGCACCTGGAAGGACCTCACCCAGTCCGTCAACTTCATGGCGAACAACCTCACGTCCCAGGTGCGCAACATCGCCGAGGTGACCACCGCGGTCGCCAAGGGGGACCTCTCGAAGAAGATCACCGTCGATGCCAAGGGCGAGATCCTCGAACTGGTCACGACCGTGAACACCATGGTGGACCAGCTCTCGGACTTCGCGGACGAGGTGACCCGGGTCGCCCGCGAGGTGGGGACGGAAGGCGTACTGGGCGGTCAGGCGCGGGTGCGCGGTGTCACCGGCATCTGGAAGGACCTCAGCGACAACGTCAATCTGATGGCCAACAACCTGACCAGCCAGGTCCGCAACATCGCCCGGGTCTCGGCGGCGGTCGCGGGCGGCGATCTGACCAAGAAGGTGACCGTCGAGGCGCGCGGCGAGGTCGCGGAGCTGGCGGACACGGTCAACACCATGGTGACGACGCTCTCCTCGTTCGCGGACGAGGTGACCCGGGTGGCCCGCGAGGTCGGCACCGACGGCAGGCTCGGCGGCCAGGCCCATGTGCCGGGTGTCTCCGGTACGTGGAAGGACCTCACCGAGTCCGTGAACTCGATGGCGTCCAATCTGACCGGTCAGGTGCGGCAGATCGCCACGGTCACCACCGCCATCGCCCAGGGCGATCTCACCCGGAAGATCGATATCGACGCCCGGGGCGAGATCCTGGAGCTGAAGACGACCATCAACACGATGGTCGACCAGCTGTCGTCGTTCGCCGGGGAGGTCACCCGGGTCGCCCGTGAAGTGGGCACGGACGGACAGCTCGGCGGTCAGGCGCGGGTGCGCGACGTCGACGGCACCTGGCGCGACCTCACCGAGTCGGTGAATGAGATGGCCGGGAATCTGACCCGCCAGGTGCGCGCGATCGCCGCCGTCGCCACGGCGGTGACCAGGGGCGATCTCAATCTGAAGATCGATGTGGACGCGGCCGGAGAGATCCAGGTCCTCCAGGACAACATCAACACCATGATCGCCAACCTCCGTGACACCACCCTCGCCAATGAGGAGCAGGACTGGCTGAAGGGCAATCTGGCCCGGATCTCCGGTCTGATGCAGGGGCGGCGCGACCTGGACGACGTCGCCTCGCTGATCATGAGCGAGCTGACGCCCGTCGTCTCGGCCCAGCACGGGGCGTTCTTCCTGGCGATGCAGACGGGCGGCCAGGATGTCGTCGGCAGCTCGGGGGACTCCTCGTACGAGCTGGTCATGCGGGCCAGCTACGGCTACTCCGCCGGTCTGATGCCGACCTCGTTCCGGCCCGGTGAGACCCTGATCGGGACGGCGGCCGAGGAGAAGCGGACCATCCAGGTCAATGTGCCGCCGGGGTATCTGAAGATCTCGTCCGGGCTGGGGGAGGCGTCCCCGGCGTATGTGATCGTGCTGCCGGTGCTCTTCGAGGGGAAGGTGCTCGGAGTGATCGAGCTGGCGTCGTTCCAGCCGTTCACCCAGATCCAGCGGGACTTCCTCAACCAGATCGCCGAGATGATCGCGACGAGCGTCAACACCATCAGCGTCAACACCAAGACCGAGGTGCTGCTCAAGCAGTCGCAGGAGCTGACCGAGCAGCTGCGGGAGCGCTCCGCCGAGCTGGAGAACCGGCAGAAGGCACTCCAGTCGTCCAATGCCGAACTGGAGGAGAAGGCGGAGCTGCTGGCTCAGCAGAATCGTGACATCGAGGTCAAGAACACCGAGATCGAGGAGGCCCGGCAGGTTCTGGAGGAGCGGGCCGAGCAGCTGGCCGTGTCGATGCGGTACAAGAGCGAGTTCCTGGCGAACATGTCGCACGAGCTGCGCACCCCGCTGAACTCGCTGCTGATCCTCGCCAAGCTGCTCGCCGACAACGCGGAGGGCAATCTCTCCCCGAAGCAGGTGGAGTTCGCGGAGACCATCCACGGAGCGGGTTCGGATCTGCTCCAGCTCATCAACGACATCCTCGATCTGTCGAAGGTCGAGGCGGGCAAGATGGATGTCAGTCCGACGCGGATCGCGCTGGTCCAGCTCGTCGACTATGTGGAGGCGACGTTCCGGCCGCTGACGGCGGAGAAGGGGCTCGACTTCTCCGTGCGGGTCTCGCCGGAGCTGCCCGCGACGCTGCACACCGATGAGCAGCGGCTGTTGCAGGTGCTGCGCAATCTGCTGTCGAACGCGGTGAAGTTCACCGACTCCGGCGCGGTGGAGCTGGTCATCCGCCCGGCCAACGCGGATGTGCCCCAGTCGATCCGGGAGCAGTTGCTGGAGGTCGGTTCGCTGCGGGACGCGGACGCCGATCTGATCGCCTTCTCGGTGACGGACACCGGGATCGGGATCGCCGCGGGCAAGATGCGGGTGATCTTCGAGGCGTTCAAGCAGGCGGACGGCACCACCAGCCGCAAGTACGGCGGCACCGGGCTCGGGCTCTCCATCAGCCGGGAGATCGCCCGGCTGCTCGGCGGCGAGATCCACGCGGCGAGCGAGCCGGGCCGGGGCTCCACCTTCACGCTCTATCTGCCGCTGCACCCGAGCGAGCTGCCGCCCAACGGGCATGGCACGGGCCCCGATCCGCAGAGCGCGGAGACCGGTGTCGCGCAGCCGGAGCACCAGGTGCTGATGGAGCCGCACTCGGGGTCGGCCACCCTCTTCCGCCGGCGGCGGAAGGCGATCGGCGCCACGGAGGAGCGGACCGCGCTGCCCGCCGCCGGTGCTCCGGCTCCCTCCGCCGGTGGCCAGGGCCGGCCCGGTGCGGCCGCCCACCAGCCCGCGCCGGAGCCACCGGAGCCGCGGCGCACCTTCCACTTCGACAACGAGAAGGTGCTGATCGTCGACGACGACATCCGCAATGTCTTCGCGCTCACCAGTGTGCTGGAGCAGAACGGGCTGACGGTGCTGTACGCGGAGAACGGCCGGGAGGGCATCGAAGTGCTGGAGCAGCACGACGATCTGACGGTGGTTCTGATGGACATCATGATGCCGGAGATGGACGGGTACGCGACCACGACCGCCATCCGGCGGATGCCGCAGTTCGCCGGGCTGCCGATCATCGCACTCACCGCGAAGGCGATGAAGGGCGACCGGGAGAAGGCGATCGAGTCGGGGGCGTCGGACTATGTCACCAAGCCCGTCGACCCCGATCATCTGCTCTCCGTGATGGAGCAGTGGATGCGTCGGCGGTGAGCGGAGGGCCCCCGGACCGCCCCGCCCGGCGGGGTGCCCGGGGGGCCCGTACCGGCTCCGTGCTGACCGACCGTGGCCGACGGCGGCGCGGAACGGTGCCGTACACGGGAACCTTCCGCTCTTTCTTTACGTTTCCGCTACGTGCGCGGTGACATCCTGGTGACAGGGTGTGGCGACGGGCAGGGTGGGGCTACCATGACCGGCACAACATTGGGCGACGCAAGCAAGTCGCCCCCTGGGGCCGCGCAGGGCGCGTTCTCCGGCTCCTGGAGCCGGGGAGACCCCAGGCCGGGGCGAGGAGGACGGGGCATGGTGCAGAAGGCCAAGATCCTCCTGGTCGATGACCGGCCGGAGAATCTGCTGGCGCTGGAGGCCATTCTCTCCGCGCTCGATCAGACACTGGTGCGGGCATCGTCAGGGGAGGAAGCGCTCAAGGCGCTGCTGACGGACGACTTCGCGGTCATCCTGCTGGATGTGCAGATGCCCGGCATGGACGGATTCGAGACCGCGGCGCACATCAAGCGCCGGGAGCGGACCCGCGACATCCCGATTATTTTTCTCACCGCGATCAACCACGGCCCGCACCACACCTTCCGTGGTTACGCGGCGGGCGCGGTGGACTACATCTCCAAGCCGTTCGATCCATGGGTGCTGCGGGCGAAGGTCTCGGTCTTCGTCGAGCTGTACATGAAGAACTGCCAACTGCGTGAGCAGGCGGCGCTGCTGCGGCTCCAGCTCGACAGCGGTGGCGGTGTCCAGCCGAGTGCGGTCGGGGTGGGGAGCGCCGGCCGGGAGTCGGTGGGGCTGCTCGCCGAGCTGTCGGCGCGGCTCGCGGCGGTCGAGGAGCAGGCGGAAGCGCTGTCCAAACAGTTGGACGACGAATCGTCGGACGGCGCCGCCGTCGCCACCGCGGCCCATCTCGAACGGAAGCTCACCGGTCTCCGCCGGGCGCTGGACGCCCTGGAGCCGGGCACCGGCTCACTCCCCGCCCCGCCCTCGCAGAACTGACCCGCGCGGCGGGGCCGGAGCGCGGAGCCGGGGGCGTCGGGCCCGTGGGTCGTGGGCGCTCTCTCCCGGCTGAGAGGGCGTCACCCCGTCGGCAGCGAGTCGGCGACACGAACGGGTGAAGGTGTGGGCACACGTGTCCACCGCCCCCGGCACCGGTAACCTCACCACCATGGCCTCACGTACGTCCGGCAAGGGTTCTCAGGACACGGCGGGCACCGCCAAACCGCGCGCCGGCCGTACCAGCGCCGCCGCCGCCGCTGCGAGCGCCGCGAAGAAATCCGCGCGGAGCCCCGTCAAGGGTCCCGCCCCCAGGAAGAGCGCGCCCGCGAAGAAGGCCGTGGCCAAGCGGCCGCCCGCGAAGAAGACGGCCGCCCGGAAACCGCCGCCGAAGCCGGCGCCCTCGCCCACCGGGGGCCTCTACCGGCTCGTGCGCGCCTGCTGGCTCGGGGTCGCCCATGCCGTGGGCGCCGTGTTCCGCGGCATAGGGCGGGGCGCGAAAGGGCTCGACCCGGCCCACCGCAAGGACGGTCTGGCGCTGCTTCTCCTCGGTATCGCGCTGATCGTCGCCGCCGGTACCTGGTCCAATCTGCGCGGACCGGTCGGCGATCTGGTCGAGCTGCTGGTGACCACGGCGTTCGGCAGGCTCGATCTGCTGGTGCCGATACTGCTGGGTGTCATCGCCGTCCGGCTGATCCTCCACCCCGAGAAGCCCGACGCCAACGGCCGGATCGTGATCGGTCTCTCCGCGCTGGTCATCGGGGTGCTCGGGCAGGTGCACATCGCCTGCGGCGCGCCCGAGCGCGCGGACACCGAGGCGATCCAGGACGCGGGCGGGCTGATCGGCTGGGGCGCCGGCACGCCACTGATCTTCCTGGTGGGCACGATCCTCGCCGTTCCGCTGCTGGTGCTGGTCACCGTCTTCGGGCTGCTGGTGGTCACCGCCACGCCCGTCGCCGCCATCCCGCAGCGGCTGCGCCTCCTCGGCTCCCGGCTGGGGCTGGTGGCGCCCGTGGAGCACGGCGTTCCCGGGGACCCGGAGGACGACCGGCGGTACGAGGAGCAGTGGCGCGAGGCGGTCCCCGGGCGGAGGCGGCGCGGTCCGGCGCAGCCCGGCGGGGACCCGGAGGACCAGGACCCGGCCGGCTCCGACGAGCCCCCGCGCCGCCGCCGGCCCCGCAAGGGCTCCGGCGACCGCTCGCCGGACGCCGTGGACGTGGCGGCGGCAGCCGCCGCCGCGCTCGACGGGGCGGTGTACAACGGGCTGCCGCCCTCGCCGCTGGTCGCCGATCTGACCCGGGACGTGACGGCGGACCGGGACCGCGCCCCGTCGCCGGTGCCGCCCGCGCGCGGGCCGGCGGCCCGCCGCCCCGGCGAGGGCTCCGGACCGGACCGTACCGCCGGGGGCTCCGTACCCGATCTGACCAAGCCGGCGCCGGAGCGTTCGCCCGAGCTGCCGGCCCGGGCCGAGCAGCTCCAGCTCTCCGGGGACATCACCTACGCGCTGCCCTCGCTGGATCTGCTGGAGCGCGGCGGGCCCGGCAAGACCCGCAGCGCCGCCAATGACGCGATCGTCGCCTCGCTCACCAATGTCTTCATGGAGTTCAAGGTCGACGCCGCCGTCACCGGTTTCACCCGGGGCCCGACCGTCACCCGGTACGAGGTGGAGCTGGGCCCGGCGGTGAAGGTCGAGCGGATCACCGCGCTGACCAAGAACATCGCGTACGCCGTCGCCAGTCCCGACGTACGGATCATCTCGCCGATCCCGGGGAAGTCGGCCGTCGGCATCGAGATCCCCAACACCGACCGCGAGATGGTCAACCTCGGCGATGTGCTCCGGCTCGCGGACGCCGCCGAGGACGACCACCCGATGCTGGTCGCGCTGGGCAAGGACGTCGAGGGCGGTTATGTGATGGCCAACCTCGCCAAGATGCCGCACATCCTGGTCGCCGGAGCCACCGGCTCCGGAAAGTCGTCCTGTATCAACTGTTTGATCACTTCGGTGATGATAAGGGCGACCCCGGAGGATGTCCGGATGGTGCTGGTCGACCCCAAGCGGGTCGAGCTGACCGCGTACGAGGGCATCCCGCACCTGATCACCCCGATCATCACCAACCCCAAGCGGGCCGCCGAGGCGCTCCAGTGGGTCGTCCGCGAGATGGATCTGCGCTACGACGACCTCGCCGCCTACGGCTACCGGCACATCGACGACTTCAACCAGGCCGTCCGCGCCGGCAAGGTCAAACCGCCCGAGGGCAGCGGGCGCGAGCTCCAGCCCTATCCGTATCTGCTGGTCATCGTGGACGAGCTGGCGGATCTGATGATGGTGGCCCCGCGCGACGTCGAGGACGCCATCGTCCGGATCACCCAGCTGGCGCGCGCCGCCGGCATCCATCTGGTACTGGCGACCCAGCGGCCGTCCGTCGATGTCGTCACCGGTCTGATCAAGGCGAATGTGCCGTCCAGGCTCGCGTTCGCCACCTCCTCGCTCGCCGACAGCCGGGTCATCCTCGACCAGCCGGGCGCGGAGAAGCTGATCGGCAAGGGCGATGGGCTCTTCCTGCCGATGGGCGCCAACAAGCCCACCCGGATGCAGGGCGCCTTCGTCACCGAGGACGAGGTCGCGGTGGTCGTCCAGCACTGCAAGGATCAGATGGCGCCCGTCTTCCGGGACGACGTGGTGGTCGGCTCCCGGCAGAAGAAGGAGATCGACGAGGAGATCGGCGACGATCTCGACCTCCTCTGCCAGGCCGCCGAACTCGTCGTGTCGACGCAGTTCGGGTCCACCTCCATGCTCCAGCGGAAGCTGCGGGTGGGCTTCGCCAAGGCCGGACGGCTGATGGACCTCATGGAGTCGCGGAACGTCGTCGGCCCGAGCGAGGGGTCCAAGGCACGTGACGTTCTGGTGAAACCTGAGGAGCTGGAGGGAGTGCTCGCCGTGATCCGGGGGGAGCCTCACCCGTAAGGGTTCGGCTCGGCGGGGGATTGGCGGGCAACCGTTTCCCCCGGTCGTACGTCAAGTTGGAGAGAAGGGGCGGAGAACCGTCCCGGAGCCACCGGGGGCACCGGCCCTTCCGATGGCGTACAAACACCGGTCGCCCGGTTGCCCCAACCTTTCGTACCAGCCATACACTGAACCTCCAGCAGGTGGTTACACGCTCGAAAGGCGCCCTCGTGTCCATCGGCAACTCCCCCGAAGACGACCGGCCTTCCTTCGAGGACGACCGGCCCTCCATCGGACGTGTCCTTCACGAGGCCCGTATCGCCGCAGGTCTGACCCTTGACGAGGTCAGTGCCGCCACCAGGGTGCGGGTCCCGATCATCCAGGCCATCGAGCAGGACGACTTCGGCCGCAGCGGCGGCGATGTGTACGCGCGCGGGCACATCCGAATGATCGCCCAGGCGGTCCGGCTCGCTCCCGGCCCGCTCGTCGCGCAGTACGACTCCGAGCACGGCGGGCGGCCCGCGCCGACCCCCGCCGCGCCGCTCTTCGAGGCCGAGCGGATCAGGCCCGAGCCGCGGCGCCCCAACTGGACCGCGGCCATGGTCGCCGCCATCGTCGCCGTGGTCGGCTTCGTCGGTTTCACCCTCTTCGGCGGTGGCGGCGACGAGCCGGGCCGCGGCGGCCAGGTCGCCGAGGGCCCGGCGCCCGGGAAGTCCTCAGCGGCGCCGAGCACCAAGCCCGCCGACCCCAAGCCCGACCCCTCCGACAGCGCCATCGCCGCCGTGCCCAAGGACAAGGTCACGGTCAAGCTCACCGTCGTCGACGACAAGAGCTGGATCTCCGCCAGGTCCCACAACGGCAAGCTGATCTTCGACGGAACGCTCGCCCGCGGCGACTCCAAGACCTTCCAGGACGACGAGCGGATCGATCTCATTCTCGGCAACGCCGGCGCGATCGAGCTGTATGTCAACGGCAAGAAGATCGAGGACGAGTTCAGGCCGGGCCAGGTCGAGCGCCTGTCGTACACCGAGGGCGACCCCCAGGTCGGCTGAGCACGCGCCCGCGGCGCCCCCTCCCGTACCGGCCGGTACGCTCCGTCCGGCCGCTCGGGGCGCCCTCGCGGCAGGGGCGTGGGCCAGGACAAAGTAGTCTTGAGCCCATGCCCGAACGCCGTACCGTCGCCCTTGTCACTCTTGGCTGCGCCCGTAACGAGGTGGACTCGGAGGAGCTCGCAGGCCGCTTGGCAGCGGACGGCTGGGAGCTTGTCGAGGAAGCCTCCGACGCGGATGTCGCCGTCGTCAACACCTGCGGCTTCGTGGAGGCCGCCAAGAAGGACTCCGTCGACGCCCTTCTCGAAGCCAACGATCTCAAGGACCACGGCAGAACCCAGGCCGTGGTCGCCGTCGGCTGTATGGCCGAGCGGTACGGCAAGGAGCTGGCCGAGGCGCTCCCCGAAGCCGATGGAGTCCTCGGCTTCGACGACTACGCCGATATCTCCGACCGCCTCCAGACCATCCTCAGCGGCGGTGTCCACGCCTCGCACACCCCCCGCGACCGGCGCAAACTGCTGCCGCTGAGCCCCGCCGACCGCCAGGGCGCCAGCGGGGTGGCCCTGCCGGGCCACGGAGCCCCCGCGGCCCCGCCCGAGACCCCCGCCGTGCCCGACCTGCCGGAGGGTGTCGCTCCGGTCTCCGGGCCGCGCGCCCCGCTGCGCCGACGGCTCGGCACCTCCCCGGTGGCCTCGGTCAAGCTCGCCTCCGGCTGCGACCGGCGCTGCTCCTTCTGCGCCATCCCCTCCTTCCGGGGCTCCTTCATCTCGCGGCGGCCCAGCGATGTGCTCGGCGAGACCCGCTGGCTGGCCGAGCAGGGCGTCAAGGAGGTCATGCTCGTCTCCGAGAACAACACCTCCTACGGCAAGGACCTCGGCGACATCCGCCTCCTGGAGACCCTGCTGCCCGAACTGGCGGCGGTCGACGGCATCGAGCGGGTGCGTGTCAGCTACCTCCAGCCCGCCGAGATGCGCCCCGGCCTGATCGACGTCCTGACCTCGACCCCGGGCATCGCGCCCTACTTCGATCTCTCCTTCCAGCACTCCGCGCCCGCCGTGCTGCGCTCCATGCGCCGCTTCGGCGACACGGACCGGTTCCTCGAACTGCTGGAGACCATCCGCTCCAAGGCCCCGCAGGCCGGTGTGCGCTCCAACTTCATCGTCGGCTTCCCCGGCGAGAGCGAGAGCGACTTCGCCGAGCTGGAGCGCTTCCTGACGCACGCCCGGCTCGACGCCATCGGGGTCTTCGGCTACTCCGACGAGGACGGCACGGAAGCCGCCACGTACGAGCACAAGCTCGACGACGAGGTCATCGGCGAGCGGCTCGCGCATCTCTCGCGGCTCGCGGAGGAACTCACCGCGCAGCGCGCCGAGGAGCGGCTCGGCGAGAGCCTGGAGGTTCTCGTCGAATCGGTGGACGGCGAGGACGGCGCCGTGGGGCGCGCCGCGCACCAGGCACCCGAGACGGACGGCCAGATCGTGTTCACCACGGGCGAGGGCCTGGTCCCGGGCCGTATGGTCATGGCGAAGGCGGTCGGCACCGAGGGTGTCGACCTGGTGGCCGAGTACCTCGGGGACCTCCCGGCGTCCGGTCACGGCGCCCCGGACGACGACGCCCGGGACGGGCACCGGACCCCGGGCGATGCGGCCCTGGCCGGAGGGCGGATTCCGGGCGAGGAGGCGGGCAGATGACCGGAGTGCCGGCATCCGCGGGGGGCGGCACCGGCAGGCCCGCGCCCGGCGGCAAGCTGGGCGCTGCGGCCGTCAATCAGGCCAGCCTGTGGAACATCGCCAACATCCTCACCATGCTGCGGCTGGTGCTGGTGCCCGGGTTCGTCCTGCTGATGCTCCAGGACGGCGGATACGACCCGGCGTGGCGGGCCTGGGCCTGGGCGGCGTTCGCCGTCGCCATGATCACCGACATCTTCGACGGACATCTGGCCCGCACCTACAACCTGGTCACCGACTTCGGCAAGATCGCCGACCCGATCGCCGACAAGGCGATCATGGCCGCCGGCCTGATCTGTCTCTCCTCGCTCGGCGATCTGCCCTGGTGGGTGACCGGGCTGATCCTCTTCCGCGAGCTGGGGATCACGCTCATGCGCTTCTGGGTGATCCGTCATGGTGTGATTCCGGCCAGCCGGGGCGGCAAGCTGAAGACCCTCGCGCAGGGCACGGCGGTCGGGATGTACGTCCTGGCGCTGACCGGGCCGCTCGCCACGCTCCGCTTCTGGGTGATGGCCCTCGCCGTCGTGCTGACGGTCCTCACCGGCCTCGACTATGTGCGCCAGGCGATCCTGCTGCGGCGCAGAGGGCTCGCCAAGGAGCGCGGCACGGCCGGGGGCGCGCTGTGACGACGGCGGCCCGCGTTCTCGCGGTGCTCGCGGAGCGTGGCGAGAGCCTCGCCGTGGCGGAGTCGCTCACGGGCGGTCTGGTGGCCGCCGAGCTGACCGGGGTGCCCGGTGCGTCCCGCTCCTTCCGCGGGTCCGTCACCGCCTACGCGACTGACGTCAAGCGCGAGGTGCTGGGCGTCGACGGGACCCTCCTGGCGGAGCGCGGGCCCGTCGATGCGGCGGTCGCGCTCCAGATGGCGGCCGGTGTGCGCACCGTGCTGCGGGCCGGCTGGGGCATCGCCACCACCGGCGTCGCGGGCCCCGGACCCCAGGACGGACAGCCCGCCGGGACCGTTCTGGTGGCCGTCGCGGGACCGGACGGAATACGGAAAGTCGCCCCGCTGCGGTTGAACGGCACCCGGGCGGAAATTCGTAGAGAGAGTGTACGGAGCGTGCTCGGGCTGCTGCTGGACGAACTCCAGGGGACGGCGGGGGCACAGGATACGGAACAGAACGGGGGGAATTGATGTTTGCAGCCCTGAGTGAACACGACATCGCTCCCCGCACGGCCGCTGCACGAGGCGGTACGGTGGGGCGTGAAGGATGCGGCTACGCGGTCCGAGGAGGGAGCCACCGATGATTCTGCTCCGTCGCCTGCTGGGTGACGTGCTGCGTCGGCAGCGCCAGCGCCAGGGCCGTACTCTGCGCGAAGTCTCCTCGTCCGCCCGAGTTTCGCTCGGCTATCTCTCCGAGGTGGAGCGGGGGCAGAAGGAGGCTTCCTCCGAGCTGCTCTCCGCGATCTGCGACGCGCTTGACGTACGGATGTCCGAGCTCATGCGCGAGGTGAGCGACGAACTGTCGCTGGCCGAACTGGCCGCCTCGGCGGCGGCCAGCGAGCCGGTGCCCGCGCCGGTGCGCTCGATGCTGAATTCCGTCTCTGTGACGTCGGTGGCGGGTGTACCGACGGAGCGGGTGACGATCAAGGCGCCGGCGGAGGCCGTCGACGTCGTCGCTGCCTGACGCCCACGGCCCCGCGCCGTGGCACGAGAGGCGCCGGAGCGGTACGGACCACGGTCCCGCGGCCCCGTCGCCCCCATGGTTTGGTGCCGGCCCTGGCCCCGGCTGCCGCCCCCTGGACGGGGTGGTGGACCGGGGCTTCTGCTTGTGGTGGGTGAGGCGGCGGCGGGGCGGCCGACGGGTGGCCGCGGGGCGACGGGCTCTCGGGGCGGCGGCTGGGGCGGGTGGGGACAGTCGGGGCGGCTGGGCGGCGTGGGCGGTCGAGGCGGGATTTTTCGGTATCGGTGGGGACTTTTGCGCACCGCGTGCGCGGGTAGGCGCTGAGCGAAGCCGGTCCGGGCGGGGTGGGATCACACCACCCCTCCCGAGTGTCCGGTTCGAGGGCCTATGTCATGGTGGAAAACACCGACTACCGAGTGGAGGGCATGCATGTCTGTCGTCAAGAGCCCGTTGTCCGATGCCGACCTCAAGACCGTCGGTGAGGCGCTGCGCGGGGCCCTGGTGGATCTGGTGGACCTCTCGCTCGTCGCCAAGCAGGTCCACTGGAATGTCGTCGGCCCGCGCTTCCGGTCCGTGCACCTCCAGCTCGACGAGGTGGTGGACACCGCCCGGCTGCACTCCGACACCGTCGCCGAGCGCTGTTCCGCGATCGGGGTCTCCCCGGACGGCCGATCCGCGACCGTGGCGTCGCAGAGCGCGATCGGTACGGTCCCGGAGGGCTGGATCAAGGACGGTGACGCGGTCCAGGTGCTCGTGCGCGCGCTGGACGCCGTGATCGTACGGATGCGTGAGCGCGTCTCGGCCACCGGCGATCCGGACCCGGTGAGCCAGGACATCCTGATCGGCCTCACCGCCGACCTGGAGAAGCACGCGTGGATGTTCCAGGCGGAGAGTGCCTAGGGAGTTTCTTTCGGATCGGGCCGGATCGGTGAGCGGGGTCCGGTGCCGTGGATCGCGAGGCGGAGGAGGGAGCCCACGCGGAGCGTCGGCGACCGACGGCAGCGCGGCGAGGCGCGGTACCGGGGTTCGCGAGCCCCGGCAGCATCCGAAAGAGACGACCTGGGTCTCCGGGCGCGGCGCGGGTGCCGGCTCGTCCCGTCGGGGCGGCTCCGGCGGTGGCCCGCGCCGCCGCCGGGCCCCGGCCCGCGCCCGGGCGCGCGAGGGCGACGGCGGGCGCGGTGGGGTGCGCCGGTGCTGCACCCGGTGCGCCCTCCCCGGAGTGATCGCCCCGGTCTAGCGTGGTCCGGAGGGAGGCATCCATGGCGCGTCGCGAGGTCACCCTCGGGCTCATCGCCCTGGCTCTGGCGGCGGTCGCCGCCGGTGGGCTCTGGTGGTGGGCCGTGCTGCGGCTGGTTCTCGTTCCCGAGCGGTCCGGGCTGGTCGAGGGCGCGGTGGCGGCCGGCGGCTGGGGACTCAGCCTGCTGCCGGTGCATGTGACGGCCCACCGGGCCCGCGGAGGTGTCCGCCGGGCCGTGGCGGAGGCCCGGGGCGCGGTGGAGGCCTCCGTCACCAGGGCATCGTCGCGCCGCCGTTCGGACGGATGATCTGGCCCGTGGTGAAGGCGGACGCGTCCGACACCAGATGCAGTACCGCGTGGGCGACCTCCCCGGCCTCGCCGACCCGGCCCAGCGGGGAGATCCGGGCCATCGCCGCCTCGGTCCGCCGCCGGCGGGCCGCGTCGTGGCGGTCGGTCATGGGGGTGCGAATCCAGCCGGGGGCGACCGCGTTCACCCGGATGGAGTGCGGGCCCAGCTCCGTCGCCAGTGTCCGGGTCAACTGGATCACCGCGGCCTTCGCCGCGCTGTAGCAGACCAGACCGGCCTGTGCGGCGTCCACCGCCCCCGATGCCATGGTGACGATCGCGCCGGGGGTGCCGGTGGAGACCATCGCGCGGGCCGCTTCCCGGCAGGCGTGGAAGACCCCTTTGAAGTTCACCGCGAGAACGCGGTCCAGATCCTCCTCCCTGGTCTCCAGGACCGTGCTGGTGTGCGTGACCCCGGCGACGGCGGCGAGGATGTCGAGCCGCCGCTCCCGGGCCACCACGCGGTCGACCGCGTCCTTCACGGCGGTGCGGTCGGTGACATCGAGCGGATGGGTGTACGCCGCGCCTCCGGCGCGGATGATCAGCGCGCGGGTCTCCCCGAGGCCCTCGCGGTCCAGGTCGGCGCAGTGGACCCGGGCCCCCGCCTCGGCGAGCAGCAGTGCGCAGGCCCGGCCGATCCCGCTCGCCGCACCGGTGACGAACGCGCTCCTGCCGCTGAGGTCGTACGCCGTGAGGGGCATGCCGGGACGGTACGGTCGGATCTGACGGTGCGTCAAGAAGTCGGCCCGGACTGGCAGCCGGGGCACCAGTACGTGACGCGCTCGTCGTCGTTCCCGCCCCGGGCCCGGGCCGGATGGGCGCCCGGGGTCCCGTCGCTCCCCGGGGACCTGCGGACGGGTGTGCCGCAGCGCGGGCAGGGCTGCCCCGCCCGCCCGTAGACATGGAGCCGGGAGCGGGCCGCCGCCCGCGAACCGGGGGCCGTGGTCCGGCGCTCGAAGGTGTGCTTATTGGCCTCCAGCAGCCGGTGGGCCGTGGCCATGAGCCGCTCGGGCACCCCCTCGGGCAGCTCGCCGACCGGGAGCCAGGGCGTCACCCCGGCGAGGAACGCCAGCTCGGACTTGTACACATTGCCGATTCCGGCGAGATTGCGCTGGTCGAGCAGGGCCTCGCCGAGAGGGCGGGACGGATCGGCGAGCAGATGGGCCCGGGCCAGGTCCGCGTCCCAGTCCGGACCCAGCAGATCCGGGCCCAGATGGCCGACCACCCGCTGTTCGTCCTCGGTGCGCAGCAGTTCCAGCACGGGGAGGCGGTAGCCCACGGCCGTCCGCGAGGCGTTTCCGAGGACCGCCCTGATCTGGTGCGCGGGGCCGCCCTGCCAGCGCTCACCCGCCGCGAAGATCCGCCATGACCCGTCCATCCGCAGATGCGAGTGGAGGGTGAAGCCGCCCTCGACCCGGGTCAGCAAGTGCTTTCCGCGCGCCACGGTCTCCACCACGGTCCGCCCGGTGAGATCGGAGGTGGCGAACGCGGGCACCCGCAGATCGAACCGGGTGAGCGGCTCCCCGGCGAGTGCGGTGTGCAGTCGCCGCGCGGTCTGCCAGACGGTGTCTCCTTCGGGCACGGAACCCATGATGCGCGAGACACGGGGCGGGCGCCCGCCCGCGGTGGTGGTGTCCGGGTGGGGGGCGCACCGGCGGTGGTGCGCCGGCGGGGCCGGGCCAGCGCTGCTTGGGCCGGGGGCCGGCCGGGGCGGGGCCGCCGGGGCAGCGCTTGCTTGGGCCGGAGGCCGGAGGCCGGACGCCGGGAGCCGGGGAGGGGGCGGGGCTCAGGCTCAGGGGCGTATGCGCAGCCCCCTGGGGGTGGCGTGGAAGCCCGCTGTCTCCAGGGCCCGGGCCAGCGGCGAGGTCAGCGCCGGGGTGCCATTGGCCCGCTCCACGGTGACCGTCCCGACGGTGCCCGCGCGGGCCGCGCCCGCCAGGGCCTCGGCTGCGGCGTGGAGAGCCGGGTCATCGGGGTCCTGTGCCCAGGCGAGGAGGGTCTTGCCGCCGCGCTCCATGTACAGCGTCAGCGCGCCGTCGACCAGCACGACCAGGGAGCCCGCCTTCCGGCCCGGTTTGTGGGACGCGCCGTCCGGGGGCTCGGGCCAGGGGAGGGCCGCGCCATAGGCGTTGGCGGGGTCGGCCGCGGCCAGCACCACCGCGTGCGGAGCCGTGTGCTCCCCGGCGCGCTCGCGCGCGGTGGCGGCGGCGCGCAGCCGGTCCACCGCGCCGTCCATCGCGAACTGGGCCGCGCCGAGCCCCTCCACCACATAGCCCCGGCGGGCCTGCCCGCTGTCCTCGAAGGCCGACAGGATGCGGTAGACCGCGGAGAAACCGCCCTCCACCCCCTCCGCGGCCACCGCTCCCCGGGTCACCACTCCGTGCCGGTCCAGCAGGCTCCGCGCGAGGGCGTGGGCGCGGTGCGTGGGATCGGGCTCGGCGGCCGGCAGCAGGGACCACCGGCCGCTGACCGTCGGCGGGCCGTTGCGGGACGCGGTGCGGGCCACCGCGGCCGGAACGCCGTATCTGCCCCGGGGGACGGTCCGCCGGGCCCGGTGGGCGGTGGACCCGGCGGTCCGGCCCGAACCCAGCAGGGAGCGCAGCGGGGCGAGGGTGTCATTGGTGAGCCGGCCCGACCAGGCCAGCTCCCAGACGGCGTCGGCGAGTTGCGGATCGGTGGCGTCCGGGTGCGTGGTGGCCCGCACCTGGTCCGCGATCTGGCGGAAGAACAGTCCGTACCCGGGGGCCAGCGCGGTGAGCACCGACTCGTGGAGGGCCGTCGGCTCCAGCGGGTGCGGTGGGGCGAGCAGCAGCGGCGCCGAGTCGGCGAGATGGAGCGAGACCCAGCCGTCCTTGCCGGGCAGCGAGCCCGCGCCGGCCCACACCACCTCGCCGGTCGTGGTCAGTTCGTCCAGCAGGGCGGGCGAGTAGCCCTGGACCCGGGAGGGCAGGATCAGCTTCTCCAGCGCGGAGGCGGGGACGGCGGCCCCCTGGAGCTGCTCGACCGCCCGGGCCAGCCCGTCGATTCCGCGCAGGCTGTTGTCGCCGAGATGCTGCCACCGGGGGAGGAAGGCGGCCAGCGCGGCGGGCGGCACGGGCTCCAGCTCATGGCGCAGAGCCGCCAGCGAGCGTCTCCGCAGCCTCCGCAGCACGGTCGCGTCGCACCACTCCTGGCCGATGCCCGAGGGATGGAACTCGCCCTGCACGACCCGCCCGCCGGCGGCCAGCCGCTGGAGGGCGCCGTCCGTGACGGCGGCCCCGAGGCCGAAGCGGGCCGCGGCCGCGGTGGAGGTGAAGGGGCCGTGGGTGCGGGCGAAGCGGGCGAGCAGATCCCCCAGGGGGTCCTTGACCGGCTCGGTGAAAGCCTCCGGGACCCCGACCGGGAGGGCGGTGCCGAGCGCGTCCCGCAGCCGGCCCGCGTCCTCGACGGCCGCCCAGTGGTCCACCGCCGCGATCCGCACCCGGATGGCCCGCCGGGCTTCCGCCAGGTGCTCGGCCCACCGAGGATCGGCGCCGCGCTCCGCCAGCTCGGCGGCGGTCAGCGGGCCGAGGACCCGCAGCAGATCGGCGACGCCCTCCGCGTCCTTCACCTTTCTGTCGTCGGTGAGCCACTGGAGCTCGCGCTCCAGTTCGGTGAGCACCTCCGCGTCCAGCAGTTCGCGCAGCTCGGCCTGGCCGAGCAGCTCCGCCAGGAGCCGGGAGTCCAGTGAGAGGGCGGCGGCCCGGCGCTCGGCGAGCGGCGAGTCCCCCTCGTACAGGAACTGGGCGACATAGCCGAAGAGCAGCGAGCGCGCGAACGGGGAGGGCTCGGCCGTGGTCACCTCCACCATGCGCACCCGGCGGGACTCGATGTCGCCCATGAGTTCGGTGAGGCCGGGGACGTCGAAGACGTCCTGGAGGCACTCGCGCACCGCCTCCAGGACGATCGGGAAGGACCCGAACTCGCTCGCGACCTGGAGCAGCTGCGCCGCCCGCTGGCGCTGCTGCCACAGCGGGGTGCGCCTGCCCGGGGAGCGGCGGGGCAGCAGCAGCGCCCGGGCCGCGCACTCGCGGAACCGGGAGGCGAAGAGCGCCGAGCCGCCCACCTGATCGGTGACGATCCGCTCGATCTCGCCCCGGTCGAAGACGGCGTCCCCGGCGCCCACCGGGGCCTGCTCGCTGTCGAACGCGGTATCCGCGTGGCCGGCCCGGGCGGGGTCCTGGTCCAGCAGGTCCAAGCCCATCAGGTCGGCGTCGGGCAGCCGCAGCACGATTCCGTCGTCGGCGTGCATGACCTGCGCGTCCATGCCGTAGCGCTCGGCGAGCCGGGCACCGAGCGCCAGCGCCCACGGCGCGTGCACCTGGGCGCCGAACGGGGAGTGGATCACCACCCGCCAGTCGCCCAGCTCGTCCCGGAACCGCTCCACCAGAATCGTCCGGTCATCGGGGACATGACCGCAGGACTCGCGCTGCTCGGCGAGGTACGCCAGTACATTGCCGGCGGCCCACGCGTCCAGCCCGGCGGCCAGCAGACGCAGCCGGGCGTCCTCCTCGGACAGCGAGCCGACCTCGCGCAGGAACGCGCCCACCGCCCGCCCCAGCTCCAGTGGCCGCCCCAGCTGGTCGCCCTTCCAGAAGGGCAGCCGGCCCGGCACTCCGGGCGCGGGGGAGACCAGGACCCGGTCGCGGGTGATGTCCTCGATCCGCCAGGAGGTGGTGCCCAGGGTGAAGACATCGCCCACCCGGGACTCGTACACCATCTCCTCGTCCAGCTCCCCGACCCTGCCGCCGCCCTTCTTCGGGTCCGCGCCGGCGAGGAAGACCCCGAAGAGGCCCCGGTCCGGGATGGTGCCGCCGGAGGTGACGGCGAGCCGCTGGGCTCCCGGCCTGCCGGTGACGGTGCCGGCGATCCGGTCCCACACCACGCGCGGGCGCAGTTCGGCGAAGGCGTCGGAGGGATAGCGCCCGGCGAGCATGTCCAGCACGGCGGTGAACGCCGAATCGGGCAGCGCGGCGAACGGGGCCGCCCGGCGGGTCAGCGCCAGCAGGTCGTCGGCCTGCCAGGTGTCCAGGGCGACCATCGCCACCAGTTGCTGCGCCAGTACGTCCAGGGGGTTGGAGGGAATCCGCAGCGCCTCGATGGACCCCGTGCGCATCCGCTCGGTGACCACGGCCGCCTGCACCAGATCGCCCCGGTACTTGGGGAAGACGACACCCGTGGAGACCGCCCCGACCTGGTGCCCCGCCCGGCCCACCCGCTGGAGGCCGGAGGCGACGGAAGGAGGCGACTCGACCTGGACCACCAGATCGACCGCGCCCATGTCGATACCCAGCTCCAGGCTGGAGGTGGCCACCACGGCGGGCAGCCGGCCGGCTTTGAGGTCCTCCTCCACCAGGGCGCGCTGCTCCTTGGAGACCGAGCCGTGGTGCGCGCGGGCGAGCAGCGGCGGCGCGCCCTGCGCCGCCCCGGACTGGGCCATGATCTCGGCCGGGGTCCCCGCGCCGGGCGCGCCCGGGCCGGAACCGGAGGGGTCGAAGGGGGTGCCGGTGGCCCGTTCGTAGGCGATCTCGTTGAGGCGGTTGCACAGCCGCTCCGCCAGCCGGCGGGAGTTGGCGAAGACGATGGTCGAGCGGTGGGACTGGACGAGATCGGCGATCCGCTCCTCCACATGCGGCCAGATCGACGGCCGGTCGCCGTCCCCGGAGGAGCCCGGCGGCCCTCCCGGACCCGGCGGGCCCAGGGCGCCGGGGGAGCCTGACGACGCCGGGGACCCCGAGGACGCCGGGGACGCCGACGACGCCGAGGACGCCGGGGAGCCGCCCAGCTCTCCCAGGTCCTCGACCGGGACGACCACCGACAGATCGAACTCCTTCCCCGACGGCGGCTGGACGATCTCCACCCTCCGCTGCGGGGAGAGATAGCGGGCGACCTCGTCCACCGGGCGCACCGTCGCCGAGAGGCCGATCCGGCGGGCCGGGCGCGGCAGCAGCTCGTCCAGCCGCTCCAGGGAGAGGGCCAGATGCGCGCCCCGCTTGGTCCCGGCGACCGCGTGCACCTCGTCGAGGATCACCGTCTCGATGCCCGCCAGGGCGTCCCGTGCGGAGGAGGTGAGCATCAGGAACAGCGACTCGGGCGTGGTGATCAGAATGTCCGGCGGCCGGGTGGCCAGGGACCGGCGCTCGGCGGGCGGGGTGTCGCCGGAGCGGATGCCGACCCGGACCTCGGGCTCCGGCAGCCCCAGCCGGACCGCTTCCTGCCGGATGCCGGTCAGCGGGGAGCGGAGATTGCGCTCCACATCGACGGCCAGGGCCTTCAGCGGGGAGACGTACAGGACCCGGCAGCGCATCTTGGCGTCCGCCGGCGGGGGAGCGGTCGCGAGGCGGTCCAGCGCGGCGAGAAAGGCGGCCAGGGTCTTCCCGGACCCCGTCGGAGCCACCACCAGGACATCCGACCCCTCCCCGATCGCCCGCCAGGCCCCCTCCTGCGCCGCCGTGGGCGCGTGGAAGGCTCCGGTGAACCAGCCGCGGGTCGCGGCGGAGAAGGAGTCGAGCGCAGTCCGGGTCATGTCCCCCATCGTGCACCGCCCCACTGACATCCGGCCCGACACCGCCCGAGCACACAGCGAAAGAGCAGGTCAGCGCCGGTAAGCGGGTCGGCAGGCGGGGCGAGGCGGCAGAATGGTCCGCATGGCGGCGGAGCGGGAGTGGGCCCGGCACTGGCAGTACGAGGAACTGCCGGGGCTCGATCTGCTCCGCGCCCGCTACGTCAGCCACACCTTCCGTCTCCACAGCCACGAGGGCTTCACGTTCGGCGCGATCAGCGGGGGCGCGGAGGCGCTGGTCCTGCCCGAGGGACCCGTCATGGCCCGCCCCGGCAGCGTCGTCATGATCAACCCCGAGGTTCCGCACTCGGCGCACGCCGGAATCCCCGAAGGCTGGACCTACGCCACCCTCTACCCCTCGGTCGAGCTGGTCGCGGGGATAGCGGAGGAGGTCACCACCGTGCGGGGCACCCCCGGTCTGGACCGGACGATCGTCCACGACCCGCGGACCGCCGAGCTGATACGCGCCGTGCACCTGGCCGCCGAGGCCGGGAACGCGCTCGCCGCCGACAGCATGCTCCGGGTCGCCGTCGCCCGGCTCCTCTCCCGGCACGGCAGCCGGCTGCCCTCCCGTGCCGCGGCGCACTCCGGCGCCCGCACGGCCGCCCGGGCCCGGGCCCTGCTGGAGGAGCGCATGGCCGAGCCGCCCTCCCTGGACCGGCTGGCCAAGGAGCTGGGAACCAGCCCTTTCGCCCTGCTGCGCGCCTTCAAGGCGGCCTACGGCATGCCCCCGCACACCTGGCTCACCAACGCCCGGGTGCGCCGGGCCCGCGCCCTCCTGGACGACGGAAGCACCGTCGCCGACGCGGCCGTCTCCGTGGGCTTCGCCGATCAGCCGCATCTGAACCGGCACTTCACCCGGATCGTGGGAGTACCGCCCGGCGCGTACCGCAAGGAACGCGCCGCCGCGCACGGCACCGCGCCGCGCGCCCCCCGCGCGCAGGACGGCTCACGAGGCGCAAGAACGTACAAGACCGGGGCCGGCGACCCCGCGTACGGTCCGGCGGGTGGCAGAACAGAGAATCCATCCAGAGAGCCGGAACCCGGCACTCCCTGACATACCCGGCGCGTTCCCTCGCGGCGGGCCGGCCGCGCGGACACTGAGCGCACGGGACGGAGCACCGGCGGTGGCCGCGCCGGAGGCCGCCGGACTCCCGGAAGGCGCGCCACGCGCGCCGGGCCGGTTGCCGGCCCCCGCCGTGCCGGTGAAGCCTGTGCCGGGGGAGTCTGTGCCGGAGAAGCCGGACTCGTCCGTCATCCGTGACGCGCTGGGCGTCGGCGTGGCGGTCGGTCTCTCCGGCTTCGCCTTCGGCGTGACCTCGGCGGGCGCCGGGCTCAGCGTGCTGCAGACCTGTGCCCTGAGCCTGCTGGTCTTCACCGGTGCCTCGCAGTTCGCCCTGGTCGGAGCGGTCGCGGCGGGAGGCAACCCGCTCACCGCGGTCGCCGGAGCCTTCTTCCTCGGCGTCCGCAACGCGTTCTACGGGCTGCGGCTCTCCCAGGTGCTCGCGCTGCCCCGGTTCGTCCGCCCGTTCGCCGCCCACTGGGTGATCGACGAGACCACGGCCGTCGCCCTCGCCCAGCCCACCCGGTGCAGTGCCCGTCTCGGCTTCACCGTGACCGGTCTCACGCTGTACGTGCTCTGGAATCTGACCACCCTCGGCGGCGCGCTCGGCGCCGAGGCCATCGGGGACACCGACGCCTGGGGACTCGACGCCGCAGGGCCCGCCGTCTTCCTGGCGCTCCTCGCCCCCATGCTGCGCACGCCGGCCGAGCGGATGGTCGCCGGGCTCGCGGTCGTCATCGGCCTCGGGCTGCTGCCCCTGCTGCCCGCGGGAGTGCCGGTGCTGCTCGCCGCGCTCGCCGCACCCGCCGTGCTGTGGCTCAAGGGCCGCCGGGCGGGTGACGGGAAACGCCGGGCGGGTGATGGCGAACGCCGGGCGGGCGACGGCGGCCACCACGGGCAGCCCGACGGCCGGGGAGAGCCGGAGCCGGGCGGTCACGGAGAGCCCGTCGCCCCGGGAGGGCCCCAGGGCCACGGAGAGTCCGGGGAACGCTTGAAGGGGGAGAACCGTTGACTCTCTGGATCGTCATCGCGGCCACCGCCCTCGGCTGCTATCTCGTCAAGCTCGCCGGCCTGCTCGTACCGGCCGACGCCCTGGAACGGCCCCTCGTCCAGCGGCTGGCGGCCCTCGTGCCGGTCGCCCTGCTGGCCGCCCTCACCGCCCAGCAGACCTTCAGCGTGCACACGGACCTCGTGGTCGACGCCCGGGCTGCCGGGCTCGGCGCGGCGGCGCTCGCGCTGGTCCTGCGCGCCCCCTTTCTCGTGGTGGTCGGCACGGCGGTCGCGGTCACGGCGGGGGTGCGGGCCCTGAGCGGCTGACCGGGGCCCGGGCGCGGGACCGCGTCCGACTGCCCGCGTCCGACTGACCGGGCCGGGGCCCGAGGCACGAGCGGCGGCCCGGTCGCGCGCGCCCCGCCGGCCCCGGGCCCGGTCGACCAGCCCGTCGGTCCGTCGGCCCGTCGGGTCCGTCAGCCGATCAGCCGCCCGTGCGCCCGCAGGGTCCGCAGCGCCTCGATCGTCACCATCGGCCGCGCCTCCAGCGCCGTCCCCGGCGCCCACTGGCGCCACCGCACCGGCCACCCGCCGTCCTCCCGCTGCTCGCGCTCCAACTGGTCCAGCGAGCGCTCCATCTCCTCGTCCGTGAACCAGCGCCGGGCCAGCGACCCGGGGGTCCGCGCGTAGTCGTACGGATAGTGGTGCTCGCCCGGCGCGTAGCCATCGGCCACCGGACAGTCGGCGACCCGCTCCGGGTCGAGCACCACCAGCCGCTGCTCGCGGACCAGCCGCCCCAGCCGGTCCGCCGCCACCTCGGCGCGCGCCCGGTCGGGCACTCCGTCCAGGAAGGTGATCGCGGCCTCGATCTCGTACGGATGCGACCGGTCGAGTCCGCCGATCGCCGCCCAGCAGAAATCCGTGGCCCGGAAGAGCCAGGCGTGCCAGACCTGATTGCGGTGGAGCAGCCCGACCACGGGGCCGGTGGCCAGCAGCTCGCCCGGCGGATCGTCCACGAGGGGGATGAACGGGGCGGCCGGATAGCCGCGCTGCGAGGGATGGATCGCCGGGAGCGCCCCCTCCCGGGTCGAGATGCCGGTGAAGTAGCGGCACATCCGCTCCACCCGCTGCCCGCCGCAGCGCCCGATGGAGTCCAGCACGCGCAGCGCGTGCCCCGAGTGCAGGGGCTGGCTCACGGGTCCGCGCAGATCGGGTTCGAGGGCGTGGCCGTAGCCGCCGTCCCCGTTGAGATACGCCGACAGGGCGGCCTCGACGGCGTCCGGGTCGCCGCCCAGGAAGTGGTACGCGAAACGCCGCTGCTCCAGCACCCGTGCGGTCAGCCAGATGAACCGCTCGGCGCGGGCCAGCGGTGGGGGCGAGGTCGCGGGGCCTCGTTCTTCTCCGGTTCCAGCCATGGCACCGACCGTAGGGTGGAAAGTGCTCCTGGCATACGGAACGGGCGGTACCGCAACCCTGGGGCGGGATACTGGCGTCATGCGGTTGACGATTTTCTGGGAACGGATGGCGGAGCACTTCGGACCGTCCTACGCCGACTCCTTCGCACGTGATCATGTGATGGCCGAGCTGGGCGGACGGACGGTGCACGAGGCCCTGGACGCGGGGTGGGACGCGAAGGACGTGTGGCGGGCGGTCTGCGCCGCCGTCGGCGTACCGGCGGACCGCAGGTGACCGCGCCCGCGCGCTCCGCCCCGGCGGAGCGGGCGGGCGCATGAGCACCGCGTGCGGTAGGCGAGACTGAACCCCGTGGCCCCGAAGACCGACAGAAGTGACCAGGACAGCAGCGCCGGCGACGGCGGGACCGACAGCACCGGCCGGGACAGATCCGCCCGGCGCGGCCGCGACAGGACCGGCCGTGACAGGACCGGCCGCGACGGCCGGGGCGGCACCGGTACGCGGGCCGACGCGGGCGTCCCCCGGCAGGCCGGCGCGGACGACGGTCCCCGCGAGGAGGGGTACGGCATCCCCGCGGACGAGACCGTCCCCCCGTCCGGCCCGCCGCCCGAGCACCCCGCGGAGGCCACGGGTCCGTCCCGTATGCCCCGCTGGCTGCCCCGCGCGATGGTGCTCGCGCTGGCCCTCTACGCCTGCTTCCAGCTCGGCAACTGGGCCTTCCACCAGCTCATCGGGCTGCTGATCAACATTCTGATCGCCTTCTTCCTGGCGCTGGCGATCGAGCCCGCCGTCGGCAGGATGGCGGCCCGGGGCATGCGCCGGGGCCTCGCCACCTTCCTGGTCTTCCTCGGGGTGGTCGTCTCGGGCGTCGGCTTCGTCGTGCTCCTCGGCTCGATGCTCGCGGACCAGATCGCCACCATGGTCGAGGACTTTCCCCAGTACCTCGACTCGGTCATCAGCTGGATCAACACCAACTTCGACACCGAGCTGTCCCGGGTGGAGGTCCAGGACAGCCTGCTGCGCTCGGACTGGCTGCGGCAGTACGTCGAGAACAACGCGAGCGGTGTCCTGGATGTCTCGGCCACCGTCCTCGGCGGGCTGTTCAAGCTGCTGACGATCCTCCTGTTCTCGTTCTACTTCGCCGCCGACGGGCCCCGGCTGCGCCGCGCGCTCTGCTCCGTACTGCCTCCGGCCAAGCAGACCGAGGTGCTGCGCGCCTGGGAGATCGCCGTCGACAAGACGGGCGGTTATCTCTACTCGCGCGGGCTCATGGCCCTGATCTCCGGGGCCGCGCACTACGTCCTGCTGGAGTTCCTCGGCGTGCCCTACGCCCCCGCCCTCGCCGTCTGGGTCGGCCTGGTCTCCCAGTTCATCCCCACCATCGGCACCTATCTGGCGGGCGCGCTGCCCATGCTGATCGCCTTCACCGAGAACCCCTGGTACACCCTGTGGGTGCTCGGCTTCGTGGTGGTGTACCAGCAGTTCGAGAACTACGTCCTCCAGCCGAAGCTCACCGCCAGGACCGTGGACATCCACCCGGCCGTCGCCTTCGGCTCCGTCATCGCCGGTACGGCCCTGATGGGGGCGGTCGGCGCGCTGATCGCGATCCCGGCGGTCGCCACGCTCCAGGCCTTCCTGGGGGCCTATGTGAAGCGGTACACCGTCACCGACGACCCCCGGGTGCAGGGCCACCGGCAGCGGAACGGCCGGCAGCTGCTGGGGAGGGCGCGCGCGGTCCTGGCCAGGGGCCGCAACGCCCGGCCCCCGGCCGACCGGGTCTGAGCCAGTGCGCCGTCCGCCCCTCCTCCGGTCCCGGGAGGGGCTCCGTGGTTCCGGGCCGGCTCCCGGCGACGCGCCGAGGGGGGCGCTTGACACTGAAATCGAACATCCATTCTCATGGAGTGCGGGACCCCTGGCCGCCGGGAGTTTTCCACAGGCCGGAGAGGACGCCGGGGCCCATTGTCAGTGGCAGGGGTTAGCGTCTTTGACGTGAAGAGATCGACACAAGCAAATCGGGTGGAACCCATGGCAGGAACCGACCGCGAGAAGGCGCTCGACGCCGCGCTCGCACAGATTGAACGGCAATTCGGCAAGGGCGCGGTGATGCGCCTCGGCGAGCGGCCGAACGAGCCCATCGAGGTCATCCCCACCGGGTCGACCGCGCTCGATGTCGCCCTCGGCGTCGGAGGGCTGCCGCGCGGCCGTGTGGTGGAGGTCTACGGGCCGGAGTCCTCCGGCAAGACGACCCTCACCCTGCACGCCGTCGCCAATGCCCAGAAGGCGGGCGGCTCGGTCGCCTTCATCGACGCCGAGCACGCTCTCGACCCCGAGTACGCGAAGAAGCTGGGCGTCGACATCGACTCCCTGATCCTCTCCCAGCCGGACAACGGCGAGCAGGCGCTGGAGATCGTCGACATGCTCGTCCGCTCCGGCGCGCTCGACCTGATCGTGATCGACTCCGTGGCGGCGCTCGTGCCGCGCGCGGAGATCGAGGGCGAGATGGGCGACTCGCACGTCGGCCTCCAGGCCCGGCTGATGAGCCAGGCGCTCCGGAAGATCACCAGTGCGCTCAACCAGTCGAAGACGACCGCGATCTTCATCAACCAGCTCCGCGAGAAGATCGGTGTGATGTTCGGCTCGCCGGAGACCACGACCGGTGGCCGGGCACTGAAGTTCTACGCCTCGGTCCGGCTGGACATCCGGCGCATCGAGACCCTCAAGGACGGCACGGACGCGGTCGGCAACCGCACCCGCGTCAAGGTCGTCAAGAACAAGGTGGCGCCGCCCTTCAAGCAGGCCGAGTTCGACATCCTCTACGGGCAGGGGATCAGCCGCGAGGGCGGTCTGATCGACATGGGCGTGGAGCACGGCTTCGTCCGCAAGGCCGGTGCCTGGTACACGTACGAGGGCGACCAGCTCGGTCAGGGCAAGGAGAACGCCCGCAACTTCCTGAAGGACAACCCCGATCTCGCGGATGAGATCGAGAAGAAGATCAAGGACAAGCTGGGTGTCGGGGTCAGGCCGGAGGCCCCTGGAGCCGAGCCGGGTCCGGACGCGGCGGGTGCCGCGGCCGATGAGACAGCCAAGTCGGTGCCCGCGCCCGCCACCAAGGCCAAGTCGGCCAAGGCGGCGGTGGCCAAGAGCTAGGGCCCGCCGTGCCTTTTTCACCGAAGGGGCGACCCGAAGGACAGGGCGGCGGCTCCGGCCCGTCGAGGGCCGGGACGGAGCCGCCGCCCCAGGACCCCGCCGAGCGGGCGCGGGCGATCTGCCTGCGCCTGCTCACCGGGACCCCGCGCACCCGGAAGCAGCTCGCGGACGCACTGCACAAGCGGGAGATCCCCGTGGAAGTGGCCGAGGAGGTGCTCTCCCGATTCGAGGATGTCGGCCTGATCAATGACGCGGCCTTCGCGGACGCCTGGGTGGAGTCCCGGCACCACGGCCGGGGCCTCGCCCGCCGGGCACTCGCCCGCGAGCTGCGCACCAAAGGCGTCGACCCGACGCTGATCGACGACGCGATGGGGCAGCTCGACTCCGACCAGGAGGAGCGGACCGCGCGCGAACTGGTCGCCCGCCGGCTCCGCTCGACCCGCGGTCTCGACCGCGACCGGCGCGTGCGCCGCCTGGCCGGAATGCTCGCCCGCAAGGGGTACGGAGAGGGAGTGGCGCTCCGGGTGGTCAGACGGGCGCTGGAGGAGGAGGGCGAGGAGATGGAGGACCTGGGGGAGGGGTTCTGAGGAGAGCGGGCAGCGCTGTTCGGGGCCTCCCCCGGCCCGGGGCCTACCGCTCCACCGGCAGGCCCGCCGCCTTCCACGCCTGGAAGCCCCCGATCAGATCGGTCGCGCGGTGGAGCCCCAGCCTGCGCAGCGACTCGGCCGCGAGAGAGGAGGCGTACCCCTCGTTGCAGATCACCACGACCCGAAGATCATGGCTGACCGCCTCCGGCGCGCGGTGGCTGCCCTGGGGATCGAGCCGCCACTCCAGCTCATTGCGCTCCACGACCAGCGCTCCGGGGATCAGACCGTCCCGGTCGCGCAGGGCCGCGTAGCGGATGTCCACCAGCAGGGCGCCCGCGGCAGCCTCCTCGGCTGCCTTCCCGGCCCCGACGCGGTCGAGATCCGCGCGGACCTCCTCCAGCAGTTCGTCTATCCCGGTCGGGCTCTCGTGGCCGGAGTCGTCATGGATGCTCACTGCCAGTCCTCCGGGCGCTCGACATGCTCCAGCCGCAGTACCGCGCCGGTCCGGCTGAACCGGCGGATCAGCGGCAGCGGCGGATAGTACGCGTGGACCGATACGGCGTGTTCGGTGGCGGACTCGTTCAGCACCTCGTGCACATGGTGGGTGCCGAACGCCCGGCCCCGGCCGGCCGCCAGCCGCCGTTCACGGTCCACTCCGTCGTGGAGTTCCAGGGTCTTCCAGCCGCTGGCGGGGAGACGCACGGCGAGCGAGTGCTCCTTCAGCTCGCCGGACGCCGTGGCGAACGCGCCCAGCGACTCGGCGTGGTCGTGCCAGCCGGTGCCCGAGCCGGGCGGCCAGCCGATCAGCCATGCCTCGCTGCCGCGCGGACCGTCCAGGCGCACCCAGGTGCGGCCCTCGGGGTCGAGGGGGAGCGAGGCGATCAGTTCACTGTCGGCGGCGACCCGGCGGGTGAAGTCGAGCAGTTCGGCGGAGGTGGGCCCCACCACTCCGGTCCGCCCGAAGGACGGGGGCGCGGGAGCGGCCGGGGAAGCGGAGGGGGAGGAGACAGGGGGAGGCACGGGCTGGGTCATGGAGTCGTCCTGGAAGTTCGCTGGAGCGCGCGCGGGGCACAGCGGCCCACAGCGCGGTGAAGGGAGGCGAATTCAGCAGGACGTCCGACACACGCAGCCCGCATAGCGAAGCAGGTCCATATGGACCCTCCGCCACAGGCGCACATTGGTGTCGGTCATAGTCGGGAGTACACCACGCTGATCTTCAGTGGTCAATTGACGTCCGCGGTGCGGTCACTGGGTTCAGGGGACCGCTCCCCGCCCCGGGCGGCGTCCGCCGCCGCGTACAGCTCGGCGGGCCGTACGCCGGAGAACGCGGCGACCAGATGGCCGTCCGGCCTGACCAGCAGGACGGCATGGGCCGACGCGCCCGGGTACTCCTCCGTCACCAGCAGCTCCGCCCGTACCGGAAGCGCGGTCACCGCCGCGGCCAGCCGTGGCATCACTCCCGCGCTCTGCCAGTGGCGCCGGTCCCAGACCCCGGTGCCGGGCGCGACCAGCACCACCAGCGAGCGGCCCCGGCCCAGCCGGTCCCGCAGCCGGGTGACCGTCCCGTCCGGCGCGGTCACCCGGACGTCCGCGGCCGGAGCCCCGTCGGCCGTGCCGACCAGGATCTGCGAGGGGGCGGGTTCGGGTGCGAGGGGGGAGTGCGCGTAGCCGGGCGGCGCGCCGAGCGGCCCCTGCCCGAGATGGCCGTCGGTCAGCAGGGTGTCGTGCCCGCGCGCGGCGCCCGGGAGCCGGCCGCGCAGCGCACCGCCGCCGCGCAGGGCCGGCAGCGCCTGGTCGGCGGCGCGCAGCCGCGCCGCGATCGAGGCACGGCGCTCCGACTGATAGCTGTCCAGCAGCGCTTCGGAGGCACCGTGGTGCCAGGCGAGCGCCAGCTTCCACGCCAGGTTCTCGGCGTCCCGCAGCCCTTCGTCGAGCCCCTGGGTGCCGAGCGCGCCGAGCAGATGCGCCGCGTCTCCCGCGAGAAAGGCCCGCTCCACCCGCCAGCGCCGGGCCAGCCGGTGGTGGACCGTGTGGACACCGGTGTCGAGGAGGTCGTACGGGGGTGTCTCGCCGCACCAGCCGGCCAGCGTGTCCCGGACCCGGGCGACCAGGGTGTCCGGGGTGACCAGTTCGCCGCTGGGCGGCAGCAGCCAGTCCAGCCGCCAGACATCGTCGGGCAGCGGACGGGCCGTGATCTCGTCGCCGCCCGACCGCCAGGGCGGCTGCCGGTGCAGCATCGCCTCGTCGGGCCAGGGAAGCCGGGTGCGCAGGGTGGCGACCGCGTGCCGCTCCACCGCCGTACGGCCGGGGAAACGGATGTCGAGGAGCTTGCGGACCGTCGAGCGCGCGCCGTCGCAGCCCACCACATGGCTGCCGCGCCACCAGGTCGCCTCCGCTCCCCGGGTGTGCACGGCCACGCCGTCCGCGTCCTGCTCCAGCGCGTCCACATGGCTGCCGGTGACCAGGGTGGCCAGTGGTTCGGCGCCGACGGCGTCCCGCAGCCCGCGGGCCAGGGCGTGCTGGGGGATGTGCACCGGGGAGGGGATGACATCGGCGTCCGCGGTGCCCCCCGGGGCGGTTGCCAGGACCAACTGCCGGAGCTGCTGCTTGCGCCGCATCGACCGCCAGCCCGTCCAGCGGCTCCCCTCGTCACGGATCGTCGCGCAGCCCAGCCGTTCGGCCAGGGCGGCGGTGTCGTCCCGCAGGACCACCGTCCGGGCGGGGCGCGGCTCCTCGCCGCCGGTGCTCTCGTCGAGCACCACGGAGGGGACCCCCTGCTGGGCGAGGGCGAGCGCGAGAGCCAGTCCGACCGGACCCCCGCCGACGACGATCACCGGGTCCACGGCGTGACTCCTGAGGCTCGGCGGGGCTCGTGGGGCACCGGAGTCGCTGAGGTCGTGCCAAGAGGGGTGCTGCGGGCCCGGTGCGTGATCACAGAACGTATGCAACCGACTGGGGGTGCCTGCGTCAAGTGACCGAGGAGTGGCATGGCGTGCGCCGATCCGCCGGATGCCGCGCCTCGTCGCCGGGCGTGGACAGGGGCGGTGGCGTCAGTGCGCCACCGCCCCTGTCCGTCCGCCGAGCCGGTACCGGGTCAGACCCCGCCGCCGAGCCCCGCGTCGATCTTCTTGATGTCCACGACGGTGGCGGCGCTCTTCTTCGTCCGCCGGGCCCGGCCCTCCAGCCAGCTCGCGAAGCTGGTGAGCGCGAAGTTGAGCAGGATGTAGATCAGCGAGATCACCGCGAACGCGGCGATGGTGTTGGCCCCGTAGTTGGCGGTGATCGCCCGGTACTGGGAGAGCAGTTCCGGGAGGGCGAGCATCGCCCCGCCCAGGGCGGTGTCCTTCACGATGACCACCAGCTGGCTGACCAGCGCGGGCAGCATCGCCGTCACGGCCTGCGGCAGCAGGACGAAGGCCATGATCTGGCCCTTGCGCATACCGATCGCCTTCGCGGCGTCGCTCTGCCCGTTGGGGAGCGAGAGGATGCCGGCCCGCACGATCTCGGCGATCACCGAGGCGTTGTACAGGACCAGGCCGGTGACCACCGCGTACAGCGGCCGGATGTCCGACGAGATCGCGGTCATCGGCACGTACAGCGCGTGGGCGAAGAGCATCAGCAGCAGGACCGGGATGGCGCGGAAGAACTCGACCACGGTTCCGACGGGTACCCGTATCCACGCGTGGTCGGAGAGCCGGCCGATGCCGAGCGCGGCGCCGAGCGGCAGCGCGATCGCCACGGAGAGGGCCGCCGCCTTGGCGGTCTCCCAGAGCCCCGGCAGCAGGAAGGTGGTCCACACCTTGGAGTCCGTGACGAACGGGCTCCACTTCTTGGCATCCAGCTGGTCCTTGTCGGCCATGGTGCCGAGCACCCACCACGCGACCGCGCCGAGCACCGCGACGAACACGGCCGTGTAGAGCAGATTGCGCTGCTTGGCCCTGGGGCCGGGGGCGTCGTACAGAACGGACGTCATCGCTTCACCGCCATGCGCTTGGCCACCCAGCCGAGCAGCAGACCCATCGGCAGCGTCAGCACGATGAAGCCGAAGGCGAAGACCGAGAAGACGGCGTAGACCGCGTCGGCCTCGTTCTCGATCATTTCCTTCATCAGCAGCGATGCCTCCGCCACCCCGATCGCCGAGGCGACTGTGGTGTTCTTGGTCAGGGCGATCAGCACATTCGCCAGCGGGGCGACGACCGCGCGGAACGCCTGGGGGAGGACTATCAGGGTCAGCACCTGGAAGAAGCTGAGCCCCAGGGCCCGGGCCGCCTCGGCCTGGCCGACGGGCACGGTGTTGATACCGGAGCGGAGCGCCTCACAGACGAAGGTGCCGGTGTAGGCGGTGAGGCCGAGGACGGCCATCCGGAAGCCGATGTCGTCGAAGGTCTCGGCGCCGAACTTGACGCCCAGCGTGTGGGCGAGCCCCAGCGAACACGCGACGATGAACACCGTCAGCGGGGTGTTGCGGACCACATTGACGTAGCCGCCGGCGAAGGCCCGCATCACCGGGACGGGACCGACCCGCATACCGGCCAGCAGGGTTCCCCAGAGCAGGGAACCGATGGCCGAGTAGACGGCCAGCTTGGCCGTCATCCAGAACGCGTCGAGCAGGTCGTACTGCCCGGAATCGAGAAAGTCGAACACGTTGACCCGCGATCTCTCCTGGTTGGATCGTGGCACGTGCCACCGGCCGTGGCCGGTGGCACGTCACCGCTGGCCTCAGCTGGTCTCGCTGATCGGCGGGGCGGGCTCGTACTTGTAGCCCGCGGGGCCGAAGTGGGCCTTGGCGTACTTCTCCCAGGAGCCGTCCTTCTGCATCTTCTCAAGGGCCTTGTTGATCTTGCCCTGGAGTTCCGTGTCGCCCTTCTTGAGGCCGATGCCGTAGGGCTCGTCGGTCAGCTTCAGACCGATCAGCTTGAACTTGCCCTGGTGCTCCTTCTGCGCGGCGTAGCCGGCGAGGACGGAGTCATCGGTGGTCAGGGCGTCGATGGACTTGTTCTCCAGGCCCGTCAGGCACTCCGAGTAGCCGCCGACCTGCTGGAGGTCCGCGTCGGGCGCCAGCTTCTCCTTGACGTTCTGCGCCGGGGTGGAGCCGGTGACCGAACACAGCTTCTTGCTGTTGAGGTCCTTCGCCTCCTTGATCGAGTCGTCGTCGGTGCGCACCATCAGGTCCTGGTGGGCCATGAAGTACGGTCCGGCGAAGGAGACCTCGGCCTTGCGCTTCTCGTTGATCGTGTAGCTGCCGGAGATGAACTTGACATCGCCGTTGCGGATCATGGTCTCGCGCTGGCCGCTGGGGGCCTGCTTCCAGACGATCTTCTCGGGCCCGTACCCCAGCTCCTTGGCGATGTAGCGGGCGACATCGACGTCGAAGCCGGTGTACTTGCCGTCCGTGGTCTTCAGGCCGATGCCGGGCTGGTCGAACTTGATGCCGATGGTGATCTTGTCCCCATCGCCGCCCGAGCCGCTGTCACCGCCGCAGGCGGTGAGCGTCAGGGAGAGGGTCAGACCCGTGGCCACGGCCACCGATGCCTTGCGGAGCTTCATGGTGAACATCCCTTGCGTCGTGGTTCGTCGGTCGGCGTCAGTGGTGCAGGATCTTCGACAGGAAGTCCTTGGCCCGGTCACTGCGCGGATTGCTGAAGAACTCCTCGGGCTCGGCCTCTTCGACGATCCTGCCGTCGGCCATGAAGACCACCCGGTTGGCGGCGGAGCGGGCGAAGCCCATCTCATGCGTGACGACGACCATGGTCATTCCGTCCCGCGCCAGTTGCTGCATGACTTCGAGCACCTCGTTGATCATCTCCGGGTCGAGCGCCGATGTGGGCTCGTCGAAGAGGATCACCTTGGGGTCCATCGCCAACGCCCGTGCGATCGCGACGCGTTGCTGCTGCCCGCCGGAGAGCTGCGCCGGGTACTTGTCGCTCTGGGAGCCGACGCCGACCCGGTCGAGGAGCCGGCGTGCCTTCTCCTCGGCGGCCCGCTTCTCCGTGCGGCGGACCTTGACCTGGCCCAGCATCACGTTCTCCAGCACGGTTTTGTGCGCGAAGAGGTTGAAGGACTGGAAGACCATGCCGACATCGGCGCGGAGCCTGGCGAGCTCCCGGCCCTCCTGGGGCAGTGGCTTCCCGTCGATCGAGATCGCGCCGGAGTCGATTGTCTCCAGCCGGTTGATGGTGCGGCACAGGGTGGATTTCCCGGACCCGGAGGGTCCGATGACAACCACGACCTCGCCCCGGGCGATCGTGAGATCGATGTCCTGGAGCACATGCAGCGCGCCGAAGTGCTTGTTCACGCCGTTCAGCACGACCAGGTCGCCCGATACCGGGACAACGTCCCCTGGGGACTTGGTCTTTGCTACTCCGCTCATCGGCTTATCGCTCCGTCCTCCTCGGTTGGGAGGACATTAGTGACGCGGTGCGATCAGCGTCATTACATCTGAGCGGAAATTGAGCATAACGATATGGCTTCGGGTGGACACTATGGGTGAAGGAGGTGACGCGCGGCGTACCGGGTGGATAACGGAAACCGGCTGTCAGGGGAATGTCCCTTGACTCCCCGGCGGGGAATCGGCCTTGATTCCGTGGTGGGTGGTGACGCCGGCCACACCGCACACCGGCACCCGGAAGGGCGGGACGCACCGCACACTGGACCGTGGGCCGGACGCGTCCGCACCGGCGCCCACCGATGAACCGACCGATCACGCCGACCGATGACACCGACCGGTGACACCGACCGATCACGCCACCGAGGGGGGCCATGAGGCTGCTGCTTGTCGAGGACGACAACCATGTCGCCGCCGCGCTCTCCGCGGTGCTCGCCCGGCACGGTTTCGACGTGGTCCACGCCCGCAACGGCGAGGAGGCGCTGCACGCCGTGCTGCCCGCCTCCCACCCGGGCAAGCCGGCCTTCGGCGTGATCCTGCTGGACCTGGGCCTGCCCGATCAGGACGGCTACCAGGTCTGCGGCAAGCTCCGGAAGCTCACCTCCACCCCGGTGATCATGGTGACCGCGCGCTCCGATGTGCGCTCCCGGATTCACGGGCTCAACCTCGGCGCCGACGACTATGTCGTCAAGCCGTACGACACCGGGGAGCTGCTGGCCCGCATCCACGCCGTCAGCCGGCGCACCGTGAGCGGGGACGAACCCGCCGCGCCGGTGGCCGAGGACGGACTGCGGCTCGGCCCGGTCACCATCGAGCTGCCCACCCGCAGGGTCAGCGTCGACGGTACGGAGGTGCAGCTGACCCGCAAGGAGTTCGATCTGCTGGCGCTGCTCGCCCAGCGGCCGGGGGTCGTCTTCCGCCGGGAGCAGATCATCAGCGAGGTCTGGCGCACCAACTGGGAGGGGACCGGACGCACCCTTGAGGTGCATGTGGCCTCCCTGCGCTCCAAGCTCCATCTGCCGGCCCTGATCGAGACCGTCCGAGGCGTCGGCTACCGCCTCGTCGTGCCGGCGGTCTGACCTGTCCCGTGCGCACCCGACTCCTTCCCCTGCTGATCGTCCTCATGGCGGGCGTGCTGCTCGCGCTCGGCTTCCCGCTCGCCGTGAGCACCGCCGCCGCCCAGCAGCAGCGGGTCGTCGTGGACCGCATCGACGACACCGTGCGGTTCGCCGCCCTCGCGCAGTTCGTCACCGAGACGGACCGCAGGGGAGAGCGCCGCTCGACCCTCCAGGGGCAGCTCAACCGCTACAACACCACCTACGGCATCAACGCGGGTGTCTTCGACCGCGACGGCGGCACCATGGCCAGCGCCCCGGAGAACTGGCGCGTCCCGAAGACCGGCGAGGGCTTCAAGGCGTTCAACGAGGCACTGTCGGGACGGCGCAGCCAGGACCCGCCCCAGGTGTGGCCCTGGCAGACCGACGGCCGTCTGGTCGTCGCCTCGCCGGTGGTACGGGACGGGGACGTGGTCGCCGTCGTCTTCACCGATTCCCCCACCGGCCAACTGCGGGCACGCATCCTCCGCGGCTGGCTGCTGATCGCCGCGGGCGAGGCGGCGGCGATGCTGCTCGCCGTGGGCGCCGCCTTCCGCCTCACGGGCTGGGTGCTGCGGCCCGTGCGCATCCTGGACGCCGCCACCCACGACATCGCCACCGGACAGCTCAACTCCCGGGTCGCGGCGGCCGGCGGACCACCGGAGCTGCGCCGGCTGGCCCGCTCCTTCAACGAGATGGCCGACCATGTCGAGGAGGTGCTGGAACAGCAGCGCGCCTTTGTCGCCGACGCCTCCCACCAGCTCCGCAACCCCCTGGCCGCGCTCCTGCTCCGCATCGAACTGCTCGCACTCGAACTGCCCGAGGGCAATGAGGAGATCGCCTCGGTCCGCACCGAGGGCAAACGCCTGGCCCAGGTCCTGGACGATCTCCTCGACCTGGCGCTCGCGGAGCACACCTCGGCGGCCCTCCGGCTCACGGACATCGGCGCACTCGCCGCCGAGCGGGTCGCCTCCTGGCGTCCGGTCGCCGACGACAAGGGCGTCCGCCTCACGGAGCACCGTGCGGCGGTCACGGCCTGGGCCGATCCCATCGCGCTCTCCAGCGCCCTGGACGCGGTGATCGACAACGCCCTGAAGTTCACCCCGCGCGGAGCGGAGGTCGCCCTCTCGGTGGCCTCGCGGGGCACCGAATGCACGATCACCGTCGTGGACGGCGGCCCCGGCCTCACCGATGAGGAGCTCTCCCGCATCGGCGACCGCTTCTGGCGCAGCGGGCGCCACCAGAACATCAAGGGCTCCGGCCTGGGTCTCTCCATCTCCCGCGCCCTCCTCTCGGCCGGTGGCGGCCGGATCTCCTACGCCCATCACGAGCCGCGCGGCCTCCGGGTGACCGTCACCCTGCCCCGTACGGCTCCCTGAGAAAGGCAGACCCGGGGAGGCCGGAGCCCCGGGGAGCGGCCCCCCGTGAGCGCGGGCCCGCTCCTAGGGCTTCACCGAGGCGTAGTAGCGGCGTGCTCCCTCGTGCAGTGCCAGCGGGTCCGTGTAGACCGCGGTGCGCAGATCCACCAGCTGGGCGGGGTGGACCGTCTTGCCGATGCGGTCCCTGCTCTCGATCACCGTGCGGGTGAAGCCCTCGACCATCGCCGTGTCCATCCGGTCGGTGGTCACCAGCAGGTTCGGCACCGCCATCGTGGTCACCGGCAGCCCGCTCTGCGCCTCGACATAGGCGTCCGGCGGCATCACCGCCAGGCGGTAGTGGCTCGTCGCCGAGCCGCTGGTGGCATGCACCTTGTCGATCAGGTCCGCCTCCAGCGGCACCAGCTGTATCGGCAGCCGCTCGGAGAGCTTCTGTATCGCGCCGGTCGGCAGCCCGCCCGACCAGAAGAAGGCGTCCAGCTCGCCCCGTGCCAGCAGGTCCGGCACCTTGTCTATCCCGGCGGGCACCGCTTCCATGTCCTTGGCGGGGTCGATGCCGGCGGCCGTGAGCAGCCGGTTGGCGACCAGCTGCACCCCCGACCCCTCCGGCCCGATCCCCACCGACGAACCCCTCAGGTCCCCGATCTCCTTCACCGGCGAACCCTTGCGCACCACCAGCTGCACATAGTCGTCGTACAGCCGGGCGCAGCCGCGGAGCCGGTCCGCGCCCGGGCTGCCGTCCTGCCGGTACTTGGCGACGGCGTCGGCGGTGGCGACGGTGAAGTCCGCCTCGCCGGCCGCGACCCTCGCCAGGTTCTGCTGCGATCCCTCACTCGTCCTGAGGTCTATGTCCACCGCCGGCATGTCCCGGGCGAGGGCCTCCTTGAGCAGCACGCCGTACCGCTGGTAGACGCCGTTCTGGAGGCCGGTGCTGAAGGTGACGGAGCCGCTGGGGCCGGGGTCGCCCATGGGCAGCAGCCACCAGAGCAGCAGCCCGAGCAGCGTCAGCCCGGCCGCCGACACCTGAAGGGCGCGACGGCGGCTGGATCGGGACATGGCCTGGAACATGTTTGCGATCCTGCCAGGTCGTCTCCCGCCGTGGCCAGGATCTGTCCAGGGGACGCCAGAAGCGGGGGAGCGCCGTTCCGGGGCAGAGCTGTCCCCGGCACCGCCTACCCTTGTCACATGACCAGCAGTGACCGGAGCCAGGCAGTGGACGTTCAGCGCAGTTACGAGATCCGCACCTACGGGTGCCAGATGAACGTCCATGATTCCGAACGCCTGTCCGGACTGCTGGAGGGCGCGGGCTATGTCCGGGCCCCCAAGGACGCCGACGGTGACGCCGATGTCGTCGTCTTCAACACCTGCGCCGTCCGGGAGAACGCGGACAACAAGCTCTACGGCAACCTGGGCCGGCTCGCCCCCATGAAGACCAGGCGCCCCGGCATGCAGATCGCCGTCGGCGGCTGTCTCGCCCAGAAGGACCGCGACACCATCGTCACCCGGGCCCCCTGGGTCGATGTCGTCTTCGGCACCCACAACATCGGCAAGCTGCCCGTCCTGCTGGAGCGCGCCCGCGTCCAGGAGGAGGCCCAGGTCGAGATCGCCGAGTCCCTGGAGGCCTTCCCCTCCACGCTGCCGACCCGCCGCGAGTCCGCCTACGCCGCCTGGGTCTCCATCTCGGTCGGCTGCAACAACACCTGCACCTTCTGCATCGTGCCCGCGCTGCGCGGCAAGGAGAAGGACCGCCGTCCCGGCGACATCCTGGCGGAGATCGAGGCCCTGGTCGCCGAGGGTGTCTCCGAGATCACCCTCCTCGGCCAGAACGTCAACGCCTACGGCTCCGACATCGGCGACCGCGAGGCCTTCAGCAAGCTGCTGCGCGCCTGCGGGGCCGTCGAGGGGCTCGAACGCGTCCGCTTCACCTCGCCGCACCCCCGCGACTTCACCGACGACGTGATCGCGGCGATGGCGGAGACCCCCAATGTGATGCCGCAGCTCCACATGCCCCTCCAGTCCGGCTCGGACGCCGTGCTCAGGGCGATGCGCCGCTCGTACCGCCAGGAGCGTTTCCTCGGCATCATCGAGAAGGTGCGCGCCGCGATCCCGCACGCCGCCATCTCCACCGACATCATCGTGGGCTTCCCCGGCGAGACCGAGGAGGACTTCGAGCAGACCCTGCACACGGTCCGCGAGGCGCGCTTCGCCAACGCCTTCACCTTCCAGTACTCCAAGCGGCCCGGCACCCCCGCCGCGACCATGGACGGCCAGATCCCCAAGGAGGTCGTCCAGGCCCGCTACGAGCGCCTGGTGGCCCTCCAGGAGGAGATCTCCTGGGACGAGAACAAGAAGCAGGTCGGCCGGACCCTGGAGGTCATGGTCGCCGAGGGGGAGGGCCGCAAGGACGGCGCCACCCACCGCCTCTCGGGCCGCGCCCCCGACAACCGGCTGGTCCACTTCACCAAGCCGGACCAGGAGGTGCGCCCCGGTGACGTGGTGACCGTCGAGATCACCTACGCGGCGCCGCACCATCTGCTCGCCGAGGGACAGGTCTCCGCCGTGCGCCGCACCCGCGCCGGGGACGCCTGGCAGAAGCGCCAGGACGCCCCGGCCGCCCAGCCCGCCGGTGTGATGCTGGGCCTGCCGCGGATCGGCGTCCCCGAGCCCCTGCCGGCGGCCGCCGCCCCGGCCTGCGGCCTGGGCTGACGCGTCCGGCCCGACGGCTGACGGGCCTCCTCCGCGCCGCGCGGCGGCCACTGGCACCGCTCCCAGGGGCGCGGGCCCGCTCCCGTCCCGTCGGACGCGCCCCCCGGCGCGATACCCCCTCCGCGCCGCGCCCCGAACCCCCGGCCGGCGCGGGGTCCACGGGGCCGGCGGCTCCGGCCGGGCCGGGCCCTCCCGATACGGACTAGGCTGCCGATCATGCTTGTCGCCGCCGCCGTCTGCCCCTGTCCTCCGCTGCTCGTGCCCGAGGTCGCCGCAGGCGCCGCGCCCGAACTGGACGCGGCACGGGCCGCGTGCGCCGACGCCGTGGGCGTGCTCGCCGCCGCCCGCCCCGATCTGCTGTTCGTGGTCGGCCCCGCCGCCGACCCGGACCGGGGCACCCATCACGCGGGGGCGACGGGCTCCTTCCGGGGCTTCGGCGTGGACGTCGCGGTACGTCTCGGAACCGGCCGGCCCCAGGAGCGCGAGCTGCCGCCCTCCCTGGCCGTCGCCGCCTGGCTGCTGGGCCGGGCGCACTGGGCGCCCCCCGTCGAGGGGCTGGCGGTCGCCGAGGACATGGAACCGGCGCGGGCACTCGCGGCCGGGCGCCTGGCCGGGGCCCGGGCCGACCGGGTCGCCCTGCTGGCGATGGGGGACGGCAGCGCCTGCCGCACCCTGAAGGCCCCCGGCTACCTCGACGAGCGGGCCGAGGCCTTCGACGCGCTGGCGACCAGGGCGCTGGGGGACGCCGACACCGGGGCCCTGGCGGCGCTGGACGCCCCGCTGGCGTACGAACTCAAGGCGGCGGGCCGCTCCACCTGGCAGGTGCTCGCCGGTGCCGCCGAGGGCGCGGGACTCGCCGGGCGGCTCCTCTACGAGGACGCGCCCTACGGGGTCGGCTACTCCGTCGCCGCCTGGTCCTGAAGGCCCGCGCCGGACCGGCCCGCGCCGGACCGGCCCGCGCCGGACCGGCCCGCGCGACGGCGGACGGCCGCGGAGCATGCGCTCCGCGGCCGTCCGCCGTGACCGTGCCGAACCGCCTCAGGAAGCCGGAGGCGGCGGCGGAGTGGTACCGCCGTCGTTCTTGTGCGCGATGCGGTCCAGTGCCTCCTTGGCCTTGCCGGTGCCGGACTCGATCTTGTCGCTGTACTTGCCCTTGGTCCGGGCGTCGACCGCGTGAGCGGCCTTGTCGAGGCCCTGCTCGATCTTGCCCCCGTGCTGCTGCGCCAGGTCGGTGACCTTGTCCTTGGCCGGGGCGAGCTTGGCCTTCAGGTTGTCCAAGAAGCCCATGGGGCACCTTTCCTCGTGGGACTACTGACGGGCGCCCTCGCCGGCCTCGCGGTCCGCCGCCTCCCCGGCCGACTGCTGCCGGGGAATCTCCACGCCCTCGGTCGCCGCGGCTTCCGCCCCCTCGGCCCGCTCGGCCTCGGGTGCCTCGGCCGCCGGGGACTTCGCCCGCGCGTCCTCGGACGCCTCGGTCCTGCTTGCGCTCCCGGCCCCGGGCTCCACCGCCACACTGTCGGCGGTCTTCTCCTGTGCCGGGACGTCCTTGGCACCCGTGGCTTCCTTGGACCTACGAAGGAACCGTGCAAAAACGCCCATATTTACTCCATAGCTTACTCGTGGGAGGGATGTTCCGCGCCGCCCGGAGCGCTTTGCCGCGGTATCGCCGGGGGCACCGGTCGGGAAACCGGCGTTCGGAACCTCGCAACAGGCAACGACCCCCCAGCCGTGCCGTCACTTCGCTCGTTCGGGGAGATCCCCCGGGGTTTGCGAGACTGGGGCGGTGAGAAGTGCAGCTCCCGCCCCGCGGGTCATCGCCGTCGTCGGCCCCACGGCGGCCGGAAAGTCCGATCTCGGCGTCTTCCTCGCCCGGCAACTGGGTGGTGAGGTCGTCAACGCCGACTCCATGCAGCTCTACCGGGGGATGGACATCGGCACCGCCAAGCTGACGCCGGGCGAGCGCGGCGGGATTCCCCACCACCTGCTCGACATCTGGAACGTCACCGAGGCAGCGAGCGTCGCCGAGTACCAGCGGCTCGCCCGGGCGGAGATCGACCGGCTGCTCGCCGAGGGCCGGACACCGGTCCTCGTGGGCGGCTCCGGGCTCTATGTGCGCGGTGCCATCGACGCCCTGGAGTTCCCCGGCACCGACCCCGCGATCCGCGCCCGGCTGGAGGAGGAGCTCACCGAACGGGGCCCCGGAGTCCTGCACGCCCGGCTCGCCGCCGCCGATCCCGAGGCCGGCCGGGCGATCCTCCCGGGCAACGGGCGCCGCATCGTCCGCGCCCTCGAGGTGATCGAGATCACCGGGAAGCCCTTCACGGCCAATCTCCCCGGCCACGACAGCGTCTACGACACCGTCCAGATCGGCGTCGATGTCGGCCGTCCCGAGCTGGACGAGCGCATCGCGCTCCGGGTGGACCGGATGTGGGAGGCCGGTTTCGTCGAGGAGGTCCGCGCTCTGGAGGCGCGGGGGTTGCGCGAGGGGCTCACGGCGTCACGCGCCCTCGGCTACCAGCAGATCCTCAGGGCGCTGGCGGGCGAGTGCACCGACCAGGAGGCTCGCGAGGAGACCGTGCGCGCCACCAAACGCTTCGCGCGCCGCCAGGATTCATGGTTCAGAAAAGACCCGCGGGTGCATTGGCTCAGTGGAGCCGTCGCCGACCGCGGGGAACTTCCCGGACAGGCGCTGGCGTTGATCGAACGAGCGGTTACAGCCTGATCACGTGATGGCATCGGGACGCCCTGCCCGTCATACAGGGGCCCCCGGCCGTGCCATCATCGAGCATCGATCGACTGTGAAGTCCGAGTTGGGAGGGCGCGTGGCGATGGAGGCCGGCCCTCACGACACAGACCAGCAGTATCGCGGCACGGCGCGCGGCGCCCCCGGTCTGAGTCCCGACGGACCCGACGACGAGGGGCTCATCGCCGACGAGGTCGAGGTGGAGCTGCGCCCGCCGCGCAGACTGCGCATCTGGCAGCTCGCCCCCATCGTGATGCTCGGCGCGCTCGGCTCCCTGATGTTCGGCTTCCCCCTCGCCTTCGGCACGGGCGGCGGTGCGGTGGTCGCGATGCTCGGACTGCTGATCAGCTGCTGTGCGGCGGGCTGGGGTGTGATGGCCGCCCGCCGGGTGGGCCACACCTGGCCGGGGCTGCCGGCCCGCGGCTCCGGCGAGCGGCCGGACTGGCGGGTCATGGCGCTGTACGTCGGAGTGGCCGCGCTGCTGGTGGCGCTCGCCGTCTGGCGCGTCGCCCGCCTCCGCTGAGCCGCCCGCCGCCGTCACCCGGGCGGCCTCCTCGCCCCCTGAGCGCGCCGGCCGCACCCGAATCGTCCGGGGCCCCGGCGCATCCGGACCACCAGGGGTCCGGGCAGGCGCACCCGCACCGCCACGACATTCCCCGCGCACCCGGGCCACCCGGGCCCCCGCGCACCCGGGCCACCCGGGCCCCCGCGCACCCGGGCCACCCGGCCACCACCCGGGCCCCCGCGCACCCGGGCTGCCCCGGGCCCTGGCCCCCGGGCCATCACCCGGGCCCCGCCCCGAGCCCCCGGCGTACGCGAAACGCCCGCGGTTCCGTGCGTACGGCTCAACCCCGCCCCCATAGAGCTTCGCTCGAATGGGTGATCCGTTTCACGCTCGGCGAGAGGCGGACTGCTCCACGTGGTGGGCTCGGTAGCATCAAGCACCGGCCCGGAGGGCACCCCTGCTCTTCCCACCGCCGGTCGAATGCCGCCCGGAGGTGCCCCCCATGAGTGCAGAGGCCGTCAACCCTGGCGCCCACAGCCGCAGGCGCGGCCGTCCCCGAATCGACCTCCGAAGGCTGGGCCGCGCGGCCCTCCTCGGACCCGCGGGCCGGGACCGTCTGCCCGACGCGATCGGACATGTGGCGGAAGCCCACCGGGCGCACCATCCCGACGCCGATCTCGCCATCCTGCACCAGGCGTACGTCCTCGCGGAGTCGTCCCACCGGGGACAGTTCCGCAAGAGCGGCGAGCCGTACATCACCCATCCTCTCGCCGTCACCCTGATCCTCGCCGAACTGGGCGCCGAGACCACCACCCTGACGGCCTCCCTGCTCCACGACACCGTCGAGGACACCGAGGTGACCCTCGACCAGGTGACGGCCGAGTTCGGCGCCGAGGTCGCCTATCTGGTGGACGGGGTCACCAAACTGGAGAAGGTCGACTACGGGGCCGCCGCCGAACCCGAGACCTTCCGCAAGATGCTCGTCGCCACCGGCAACGACGTCCGGGTGATGTCGATCAAGCTCGCCGACCGGCTGCACAACATGCGCACCCTGGGGGTGATGCGGCCCGAGAAGCAGGTCCGTATCGCCAAGGTCACCCACGAGGTCCTCATCCCGCTCGCCGAGCGGCTCGGCGTCCAGGCGCTCAAGACCGAACTGGAGGACCTCGTCTTCGCGATCCTCCACCCCGAGGAGTACGACCGCACCCGTGAGCTGATCGCGGCGAACGCCTCCGCCGGCGCCGCGCTCGACACCATGGCCGAGGGCTTCCGGGCCGTGCTCCGCGACGCGGGCATCACCGCCGAAGTCCTGATCAGGCCGCGCCACTTCGTCTCCGTCCACCGGGTCCGCGCCAAACGCGGCGAGATGCGCGGCACCGACTTCGGGCGGCTGCTCGTCCTCGTCGCCGAGGACGCCGACTGCTACGCCGTCCTCGGCGAGCTGCACACCTGCTTCACGCCGGTGATCTCCGAGTTCAAGGACTTCATCGCCGCCCCCAAGTTCAACCTCTACCAGTCGCTGCACACCGCCGTCGCGGGCCCCGGGGGAGCCGTCGCCGAAGTCCTCATCCGCACCCAGCAGATGCACAAGGTGGCCGAGGCCGGGGTGATCGCCCTCGGCAACCCGTACGTACCCGTGGAAGGCGCCGAGCCGGCGGACGGCGAGCGCGCCGACCCCACCCGTCCCGGCTGGCTCTCCCGGCTCCTGGAGTGGCAGCAGTCCACACCGGACTCCGATGCCTTCTGGACATCGCTGCGGGCCGATCTCGCACAGGACCGGGAGATCACCGTCTTCCGCGCCGACGGCGGCACCCTGGGCCTGCCGGCGGGCGCGAGCTGCGTCGACGCGGCGTACGCCCAGTACGGCGAACGGGCCCACGCCTGCATCGGAGCCCATGTCAACGGGCGCCTGGCGACGCTGAGCACGGTGCTGAGCGACGGCGACACCGTCCAGCTCCTGCTCGCGCGCGACGCCGACGACGCACCCGACGCGCCCCACGCACCCGCCGCACCCGCCGAACCCGGAGCGGAGACCGCGCCCGGCGCGCACAGGACACCGGGGGCGCGGGACGCCCAGCGGCCCCCCGGCCCCCAGGACGCGGTCTCCGGTCCCGCGCCCGGCTGGCTCGACCACGCCCGCACCCCCGCCGCGCGCATCGCCATCACCGCCTGGCTCCAGGCCCACCCCGAGGAGACCCGGCCCGCCGCGACCGCGCCCCGCAGACCCGCGCCCGCGCCGCCCGACGCCGGCCTCCCCACCGCCGCCTGCGCCGTCGCCGGCCTGCCCGACGCGACCGTACGGCTCGCCGGATGCTGTACGCCGGTGCCGCCGGACGCGGTCACCGGCTTCGCCGTACGCGGCGGTGTGGTCACCGTCCACCGCGAGCAGTGCCCGGCCGTCTCCCGGATGAAAGCCCGGGAGCGGGCCCCCGTGGTGGTGCGCTGGGACGACGCGGCGGGCTGCCGGGTCACCCTCGTCGCCGAGTCCTTCGGCCGTCCCCGGCTGCTCGCCGACCTCACCGAGGTCATCGCGATCAAGGGCGCGGCCATTGTCTCGGCGACCGTGGAGCCCCCCAGCGAGCAGCGCGTACGCCACACCTACACCCTGCAACTCCCCGACGCGGCCGGGCTGCCCGCCCTGATGCGCGCCATGCGCGATGTGCCGGGGGTGTACGACGTGAGCCGCACCCAGCATCCGGCCGCCACCGGCTGATCTCGTTCGGGTGGTGCGACGCGCGCCGCCGCCACCGGCGCGGCGCGCACTGGTAGCGGTAGGGCATGCTGCCCGATTCCCCGCCCACCGGCACCCGGCGATCCCCGGCCGGGGCCACCCGGCGCCGGCTGCGCGCCGCGCTGCTGGCCGCCGCGTCCGCCACTCTGATCGCCGCCGCCCTGCCGCCGCCCGCCCCCGAGCCGCTCGGCATCGGGGACCCGCTCTTCCCGTACCTCGGCAACCCCGGATACGACGTGGTCGCCTACGACATCGCGTTCACCTACGGGGGCAGCAACACCACCCCGTTGCAGGCCGTCACCGCGATCGAGGCCCGCGCCACCGAACGGCTGGAGCGCATCAATCTCGACTTCAGCCACGGCACGGTCGGCGCCGTGCGGGTGAACGGCCTCCCCGCCGGGTTCGAGACCGTGGAGGAGGACCTCGTCGTCGAGCCCTTCCTGCCACTGGAGGCCGGCTCCCGGGTCAGGATCACCGTCGAGCACACCAGCGACCCGCGCGGCACCGGGGGCGGCTGGATCACCACCGGCGACGGACTCGCCATGGCGAACCAGGCCGACGCGGCCCACCGCGTCTTCCCCTCCAACGACCACCCGGCGGACAAGGCGTACTTCACCTTCCGGGTCACCGCCCCCAGCGAGCTGACGGCCGTCGCGAACGGCGTACGGATCGGCACCCGGCAGCAGGACTCCACCACCACCTGGACCTACCGCACCCGCCACCCCATGGCCACCGAACTCGCCCAGGTCTCCATCGGCACCTCCGCCGTCCCCACCCGCGAGGGCCCCGGCGGACTGCCCGTGCGCGATGTCGTCCCGGCGAAGGACGCCGCCCGGCTGGAGCCGTGGCTCAGGAAGACCCCGGACCAGCTCCGGTGGATGGAGGGCAAGGTCGGCCCCTATCCCTTCGAGAACTACGGGGTGCTGATCGCCGACGCCGCGACCGGCTACGAACTGGAGACGCAGACCCTCTCCCTCTTCGAGCGCCGCATCTTCACCAACAGCGCGTTCCCCGAGTGGTACGTCGACTCGATCATGGTCCATGAGCTGGCCCATCAGTGGTTCGGCAACAGCGTCTCCCCGCGCACCTGGTCCGATCTGTGGCTGAACGAGGGGCACGCCACCTGGTACGAGGCCCTGTACGCGGAGGAGAAGTCCGGGCACCTCATGGAGACCCGGCTGCGCGAGGCGTACCGCCGCTCCGACCAGTGGCGCGTCGACGGCGGCCCGCCGGCCGCGCCGAAGCCGCCGCGGCCCGGACAGAAGATCAGCCTCTTCCGGCCGGTGGTGTACGACGGCAGCGCACTGGTCCTGTACGCCCTCCGGCAGACGATCGGGACCGAGGCGTTCGAGCGCCTGGAGCGGGCCTGGGTCGCCGATCACCGGGACGGGACGGCGACCACCGCGGACTTCACCGCGCTCGCCGCCAGGATCGCCGAGCGCGACCTCACGGACTTCTTCGACGCGTGGCTGTACGGGACGCGCACACCGCCGATGCCCGGGCACCCGGAGTGGAGGAGCGCGGCGCCGGTCGAGCCCGAGCCGCAGAAGACCCCGGCGGCCGGGGAGCCCGCGGAGGAATCCCCGGCGGAGGCCGGAGCCGGGAAGGAGCCAGCCGCCGTCGGCGCGTCCCCCGCGGAGGCTGCCGCGGGGGACGCGCCGGCTCCCGGAGCGGACTCCGCCACGGAGACAGCGGCCCGCCGCCCGCCCAGGGTCCCGGCCGGCTGACACCCGGCGCGCCCGGGAAACCGGGGTGACGGCCCCACGGGCTCCGTGGGACCATCGAACGTGTCGGCGACGCCACCGGGGCCGGTTTTTCCCAGCCGTGTCGGCGCGGGAATCATCCGGGCTCGTCACGCGTTGTGACTGACGCGGGCCGCACCGGATTCCTCCGGCACGGCCAGGACTGTCCCATCGACGTAAGGACCCAATGACCTCCTCTTCTTCCCCTTCCCAGGACGAGCAGAGCTTCGACGAGCAGCGCACGCAGAGCTCCGCGGACAGCCGCGCCGAGAGCCTCCGGGCCGATGCCCTGATGGAAGAGGACGTCGCCTGGAGCCACGAGATCGACGGAGACCGGGACGGCCAGCAGCTCGACCGGGCCGAGCGGGCCGCGCTGCGGCGGGTCGCCGGCCTCTCCACCGAGCTCGAGGACGTCACCGAAGTCGAGTACCGGCAGCTGCGCCTGGAGCGTGTGGTGCTGGTCGGCGTATGGACCTCGGGGACCGCGCAGGACGCGGAGAACAGCCTCGCCGAGCTCGCCGCACTGGCCGAGACCGCGGGCGCCATGGTGCTCGACGGCGTGATCCAGCGCCGTGACAAGCCCGACCCGGCCACCTACATCGGTTCCGGCAAGGCCCAGGAGCTGCGGGACATCGTCCTCGAATCCGGCGCGGACACCGTCGTCTGCGACGGTGAGCTGAGCCCCGGCCAGCTGATCCACCTGGAGGATGTCGTCAAGGTCAAGGTGGTCGACCGGACCGCCCTGATCCTCGACATCTTCGCCCAGCACGCCAAGTCCCGGGAGGGCAAGGCGCAGGTCGCCCTGGCCCAGATGCAGTACATGCTGCCCCGGCTGCGCGGCTGGGGCCAGTCGCTCTCCCGTCAGATGGGTGGCGGCGGCGGTGGCGGCATGGCCACCCGCGGTCCCGGTGAGACCAAGATCGAGACGGACCGCCGGCGCATCCGCGAGAAGATGGCGAAGATGCGCCGGGAGATCGCGGAGATGAAGACCGGCCGGGAGATCAAGCGGCAGGAGCGGCGGCGCCACAAGGTGCCCTCGGTCGCCATCGCGGGCTACACCAACGCCGGGAAGTCCTCTCTGCTCAACCGCCTCACCGGCGCCGGAGTCCTGGTGGAGAACGCGCTGTTCGCCACCCTGGACCCCACGGTCCGCAGGGCCGAGACCCCGGGCGGCCGCCTCTACACCCTGGCCGACACCGTCGGATTCGTCCGGCACCTTCCGCACCACCTGGTGGAGGCCTTCCGCTCCACCATGGAGGAGGTCGGGGACGCCGATCTGATCCTGCACGTGGTGGACGGATCGCACCCGGCGCCCGAGGAGCAACTGGCCGCCGTGCGCGAGGTCATCCGTGATGTCGGCGCGGTCGACGTGCCCGAGGTCGTGGTGATCAACAAGGCGGACGCGGCCGATCCGCTGGTCCTCCAGCGGCTGCTGCGCATCGAGCGGCACGCCATCGCCGTGTCGGCGCGGACCGGCGAGGGCGTCGCCGAACTGCTCGCCCTCATCGACGCGGAACTGCCCAGGCCCGAGGTCGAGATCGAAGCCCTCGTGCCGTACACCCAGGGCGGTCTGGTCTCCCGGGTGCACGCCGACGGCGAGGTGCTCTCCGAGGAGCACACCTCCGAGGGCACGCTTCTCAAGGCTCGGGTCCATGAGGAACTGGCGGCGGTGCTCGCGCCGTACGTCCCGGTCCCGAACTGACCCGGTGGCCGGAGCCGCTGACCCGGCGTCCGGCCCCGCACAGTGAGAACAGCGGCGGTGGCCGCTCCCCGTGAGGGGAGCGGCCACCGCCGCTGTCGTGCGCGGGCGCGGCGGCTCTCCGGGCCGAAGTGGTCCGGAGAGCTACTGCCCCGCGTGCTTGCCGCTGACCGCCTCGTAGACCGCTTCAGCCTCGGCGCCGAGCCGGGGTCCGGCCAGCCAGCCCGCCGCCACCGGGCCGATCGAGGTGTTGGAGACCAGCGCGCGGCGGCCGTCGCTGCCCTCGGCCACCCAGCCGCCTCCCGAGGAACCACCGGTCATGGTGCAGCCGATGCGGTACATCGTGGGCTCGTCCGCCTTCACCGACAGCCGCCCCGGCCGGTCCGGGCACTGGAACATCCGCTCGCCGTCGAAGGGCGCCGCCGCCGGGTAGCCGGTCGCCGTGATCTCCTGGATGTCCGCCACGGACGGAGCGTCGAACTCCACCGGAAGCGCCGAGCCGACCGTCTCCTCCAGCGAGGTGCCGCTGCCCTTCTCCGGGGTCACATGGATCACCGCGAAGTCGAAGGGCGCGCCCTTGCCACCGGACTTGGCACCGCGGTCGATCCACTGCTCGGAGGTCTTCACCCAGTCCGCCCACCAGACACCGTGCGGAGCCACCTCGTCCTTCGAGACGCTCTCCAGTTCGGCGCTCGGCCTCGCGCTGTCGTTGTACGACGGCACGAAGGCGATGTTCCGGTACCAGCCGCCCTGCTTGCCGGCATGGACACAGTGCCCGGCCGTCCACACCATGTTGGACCTGCCGGGGTTCGCCGGGTCCTGCACCACCGTCGCCGAACAGACCATCGATCCCTCGGGCCCGTCGAAGAAGACCTTGCCGGCCTCCGGGGCGCTCGTGCGGTACGGGGCGCTGACGGACCGCGCCTCGACGGGCGCCGGCACCGGGTCGGTGACGCCCTCGTCCCCGGAGATGTTCCGGTCGACCGGCTGGGCCGGGGGAGTCTCCGCCTCGCGCATCCGGTCCGGGTCCCACAGATCCTCGATGATCGGATTGACATAGTCCTGGGCCTCGCGGAGCCACTTGTCCTTGTCCCAGTCCCGCCACTCGCCATTGCGCCACTTGTCCAGGTCGATCCCGTGTTCCCTGAGCCGGTTCTTGAGCTCCTCCAGGTCCTCCGGGATGTTGATCCTGTCCTTGATGCCCGCGTCGCCCCCGTCGGCGGAGGCGTTCGGCTTGTCGCCCGTGCCGCCGTCGGTCGAACCGCAGCCGGTGGCGGTCAGCGCGAGTACGGCGGCGAAGGATGCCGCCACAAGGGCCGGGCGCATGGGTCGCATGTCGTGTTCCCCCTGGAACTTCGGATTTTCTCTGCTCGTGACCGCGAGGATGACGGAGCCGGGCCGTACCCGGAACCGCCGCGAACCCTACAAGGCGGCGCCGCCGCCCGAACGCGGCCCCCTGCCGGCCGTCGCCGAAGGGGACGGAACCCGCCGGGCCCCGGTTCCGCCGGGGCAAGGATCTTCGGGCAGCCCGTGATCCGAGGCTCATGGCGTCGTTGGTACACACGGGGACCAGGAGGGAGCACGGGAGGTGAGCCGCCCGCGGTTCGGCCCCGCCGGGCGGCCGGGACCGCACTCCCCGCCCGATACGAGCCGCGCCGAAGGCGGCGCGACCTGACCGCTGGAGGACCGACAGCCGTGGCCGTGACCCCATCCGCTTCCGCGTCGTCGGCCCTGCACGAGGGCATCCTGCGCCGGCAGTCACTGCGCGAGTCATCGGCCCGCACCTACGCCCGCTCCCTGCCCATCGTCCCGGTCAGAGCCCGCGGACTGACCATCGAGGGCGCGGACGGCCGTCGCTATCTCGACTGTCTCTCCGGCGCGGGCACCCTGGCCCTCGGCCACAACCACCCGGTGGTCCTCGAAGCCATCAGGAAGGTCATCGACTCCGGGGCGCCCCTGCACGTCCTCGATCTCGCCACCCCGGTCAAGGACGCCTTCACGACCGAGCTGTACGCCACGCTGCCCCCCGCCCTCGCCGACGACGCGCGCATCCAGTTCTGCGGCCCCGCCGGCACCGACGCCGTCGAGGCGGCGCTCACCCTGGTCCGCACGGCGACCGGCCGGAGCGGCCTGCTCGCGTTCACCGGGGCGTACCACGGCATGACGGCCGGAGCCCTCGACACCTCCGGTGGAGCCACCGAGACCCGGGTCACCAGGCTGCCCTTCCCGCAGAGCTACCGCTGCCCCTTCGGGGTCGGCGGAGAGCGCGGCGAGGAACTGGGCGCCCGGTGGATCGAGAGCCTGCTCGACGACCCCAGGAGCGGAGTGCCCGACCCGGCGGCGATGCTCCTCGAACCCGTGCAGGGGGAGGGCGGGGTGCTTCCCGCTCCCGATCCCTGGATGCGCAGCATGCGGAGGATCACCGCGGACCGCTCCATCCCTCTGATCGCCGACGAGATCCAGACCGGCGTCGGGCGCACCGGCGCCTTCTGGGCCGTGGAGCACAGCGGGATCGTGCCCGATGTCATGGTCCTCTCCAAGGCCATCGGCGGTTCCCTCCCTCTCGCGGTGATCGTCTACCGTTCCGGACTCGACATCTGGCAGCCCGGAGCCCATGCCGGCACCTTCCGCGGCAACCAGCTGGCCATGGCCGCCGGGGCGGCCACCCTCGCCCATGTGCGGGAGAACCGGCTCGCCGACCGTGCCGGGACTCTCGGGGCCCGGATGCTGAGCAGCCTCCGGGACCTGGCCTCCGCCCACCCCTGCGTGGGGGATGTCCGGGGCCGGGGCCTGATGATCGGCGTCGAACTCGTCTCACCGGACCCGGACCGGGGCACGGACCCGGACCCGGCCCCTGGCACGGGCACCATCGCCGGCCGGGCGGCACCTCCCGCACCCGCGCTCGCCGCCGCCGTCCAGCGGGAGTGCCTGAGCCGAGGGCTCATCATCGAACTCGGGGGCCGCCACCGTGCCGTCGTACGTCTCCTGCCGCCGCTCACCCTCACCGACGAACAGGCCACGGCCGTCCTCGACCGCTTCGCCGACGCACTGGCGGCCGCGGAGCGCACCACCCGCCCGGGAGACCCCCGCAGCCGGTCCCACTGAACCGGCCCCAGCCAAGGAACCCCTCTCCGTGAACGCCAGCCCCGCACCCGAAGAGCCCGAAACCGTGGCACAGGACCCCCCGCCCGCCCCGGCGGTCCCCCGCCGGCGCGGCGGAATCGAGGATCACCACGCACCGGGCCCGGAGGCCCGGCACCCGGCCGCCGACCACCTCGACGACCCGGACCCCCACCGCGCCGCGGACCGGGCCACCGCCGAGAACCTGCTGCGCTGCTGGGTGCGGGAGAACGGCGTCCCGCGCCCGGACGGACCCGTGCTGCGCATCCCCCTCCACTCCGACGGCAGTGTGCTCCTCGCCCCCGTCCGCTACTGGTCGCCCACCGGATGGCACCGCTTCGCCCGGCCCGCCCTGGAGGAGAGCGCCGAGCCCCGCCGGGCGACCCCCGTCGACGCCGTCGCCCTCGCGGCCCTCCTCGCCCGGGAAGCGGGCCGAGCCGAGGCCCCCGACCTGGTGAACCGTGTCGCCGACTCCGTCAGCCGGACCGCCCTCTTCCTCACCGAGCGCCGGGCCCACCCCGCCCCCGCGTCCGGCGCTGACTCCTTCCTCGCCGCCGAACAGTCCCTGGTCCTCGGGCACCCGCTGCACCCCACACCCAAGAGCCGTGAAGGGCTCTCCGAGACCGAGACCCGGCTCTACTCACCCGAACTGCACGGCTCCTTCCCTCTGCACTGGATGGCCGTCGACCGGTCCGTCCTCGCCACCGACTCCGCCTGGACCGAACAGAACCGGCCACTGCCCGCCGAACGGCTCACCGCCCGTCTCTGCCCCGGCCTCCCCCTCCCCGACCACACCGTCGCCCTGCCCCTGCACCCCTGGCAGGCGGACGAACTCCGCCGCCGCCCCGCCGTCACCGACCTCCTCGGCGCCGGTCTCCTCCACGACCTCGGACCCCACGGCGAAGCCTGGCTCCCCACCTCCTCGGTCCGCACGGTGTACCGTCCCGGTGCCCCGGTCATGCTCAAGTTCTCCCTCGGACTCCACATCACCAACTCCCGCCGGGAGAACCTCCGCAAGGAACTCCACCGGGGTGTCGAGGTGCACCGGCTGCTGCGCTCCGGGCTCGCGCAGGAGTGGCACGCCGCCCATCCCCGCTTCGACATCGTCCGCGACCCCGCCTGGATCGCCGTCGACACCAGCCCCGCCGACACCATCCGCGGCCGGCCGGTCCCCGGACTCGATGTCGTCCTGCGCCACAACCCCTTCACCTCGGCCGACGACACCGTCTGTGTCGCGGGACTCGCCGCGCTCCGTCCCTGGCCCCGTGTGCCAGGGATGCGCTCACGGCTCGCCGCTCTGCTGACCCGGCTCACCGCCCGCACCGGCCGCCCGGCCGGTGCCGTGGCCACCGAGTGGTTCCGGCGCTACCTCGACCAGGTGATCCTCCCGGTGCTCTGGCTCGACGCCACCGCCGGGATCGCCCTCGAAGCGCACCAGCAGAACACCATGGTCGTCCTCGACTCGGAGGGCTGGCCCGCCGGAGGCCGGTACCGCGACAACCAGGGCTACTACTTCCGTGAGTCGCGCCGTGCGGAACTCGAACGCCGCCTCCCCGGTATCGGCTCCCACAGCGACACCTTCGTCCCCGACTCCGTCACCGATGAACGCTTCATCTACTACCTCGCCGTCAACAATGTCCTCGGGCTGATCGGTGCCCTCGGCTCACAGCACCTCGCGGATGAGGAGGCCCTCCTCGCGGCCTTCCGGCACTTCCTCGCCTCGGCCGCCGCTCTCGGCTCTTCCCTGCCCGCCCACCTCCTGGAGACGCCCACTCTCCGTGCCAAGGCCAATCTGCTCACCCGGGTCCACGGCCTCGACGAACTCGTCGGCCGCGTCGAGACCCAGTCCGTCTATGTCACGATCCCCAACCCCCTCCACTCCTGACCCCTTTTCCCGGCCGGCCGCCCCGCCACGTACCCCGGAGCCCGCCGCCCCCGGACGTGCCACCCCGACCCGACTGCGAGAGGAGCGCCCCTGTGCCTCCCACCGACGCGAGCTCCGGCGCCGCCGGACCAGGCCCCCGGCTCGCCGGGGCCGCCGGGGACCCGGCGGCCGAAGGAATCGATGACACCCTGGAGCTACGGCTCCCGGAGGAACTCCTCGCACTCTTCCGCACGGCGGAACACGACGACCGCACTCCCGGCCCCGATGCCGCCCCTCTGCTGGACAACCCCGGCACCTGGGGGCCGATCACCACATCCGAAGGGGTCTTCCAGCTCGTACCCGCTCGCGTCGACCGGGATCTGGCGCTGATCAGCCACTGGATGAACGACCCGGCCGTGGCCCCTTTCTGGGAGCTGTCGGGCCCCGAGGCGGTTGCCGAGGCACATCTGAGCGGTCTCCTCGGCGGCGACGGCCGCAGTGTTCCCTGTCTCGGCGTGCTCGATTCCGTCCCCATGAGCTACTTCGAGATCTACCGCGCCGATCTCGATCCCCTGGCGCGCCACTACCCCGCCCGCCCCCATGACACCGGCGTCCACGTCCTGATCGGCACGGTCGCCGACCGGGGCCGCGGAATCGGCTCCACCCTGCTCAGAGCCGTCGCCGATCTCGTGCTCGACCACCGGCCGCGGTGCTCCCGCGTGATCGCGGAGCCCGATCTGCGCAACACCCCCTCCGTCTCCGCCTTTCTCAGCGGAGGCTTCCGCTTCTCCTCGGAGACCGAGCTTCCCGGCAAGCGGGCCGCTCTGATGGTCCGCGACCGGGCCCTGCGGAACCTGCTGTGACCCGAGCCGCACTCTCTTCACGTACGGCGCCCGGGATTCGTTCCGGCGTGAGGGCCGCTCGGCCAGGGTTCCCCCGATCGGGTGAAGACGCCGGGGACGGGGCAGGCCGCGCCACCGCTCCGAGCTGATTCTGGCGGGATCGGATCGCAATGTCAGTGGCGAGCCGTAGGGTGGTCGGCCTATGACGAAGCCATCCCTCCCCGAACTCCTCCATGCCGCCGTCACCGCTGTCGGCGGCACGGAAAGGCCTGGTCAGATCGCCATGGCCGAAGCTGTCGCCTCGGCTGTCGACGACGGCTCGCACCTGCTGGTCCAGGCCGGCACCGGCACCGGAAAGTCCCTCGGCTATCTGGTGCCGTCGGTGGCGCACGGCGAGAGGGTCGTCATCGCCACGGCGACACTCGCGCTCCAGCGCCAGCTGGTCGAGCGCGATCTGCCCCGCACGGTCGACGCGCTGCACCCGCTGCTGCGCCGCCGCCCGGAGTTCGCGATGCTCAAGGGACGGTCCAACTACCTCTGTCTCCACCGGCTGCACGAAGGGGTGCCGCAGGAAGAGGAGGAGGGGCTCTTCGACCCCTTCGAGTCCGCCACACCGACCAGCAAGCTCGGCAAGGACCTGCTGCGCATGCGGGACTGGGCGGACGAGACGGAGACCGGCGACCGCGACGCGCTGACGCCGGGCGTCTCCGACCGTGCCTGGTCCCAGGTTTCCGTCTCCTCCCGGGAGTGCCTGGGGGCGTCGAAGTGCGCCTACGGCGCGGAGTGCTTCGCCGAGAGTGCCAGAGAGCGGGCCAAGCTCTCCGATGTGGTCGTCACCAACCACGCCCTGCTCGCCATCGACGCCATCGAGGGCGCCCCGGTCCTTCCGCCGCACGAGGTCCTGGTCATCGACGAGGCCCATGAGCTGGTCTCCCGGGTCACCGGAGCGGCCACGGGCGAGCTCACACCGGGCCAGGTCAACCGCGCTGTGCGCCGCGCCGCCCGGCTGATCAACGAGAAGGCGGCGGACTCCCTCCAGACGGCATCGGAGACCTTCGAGCGGCTGATGGAGCTGGCCCTCCCGGGTCGGCTGGAGGAGATCCCCGAAGATCTCGGCTACGCCCTGATGGCGCTGCGTGACGCGACGCGCACGGTGATCTCGGCCCTCGGTTCCACCTGTGACAAGTCGGTCCAGGACGAGGACGCCGTCCGGAAGCAGGCCCTGGCCTCGGTGGAGAGCATCCACGACGTGGCCGAGCGCATCACCCAGGGCTCGGAGTACGACGTGGTCTGGTACGAGCGCCACGACCGGTTCGGAGCCTCGCTGCGGGTCGCGCCGATGAATGTCTCGGGGCTGCTGCGCGAGAAGCTGTTCACCGAGCGCTCGGTGGTGCTGACCTCGGCGACCCTCAAGCTCGGCGGCGATTTCAATGGTGTGGGGGCTTCGCTGGGGCTGTCCCCCGAAGGGACCGCGGGGGACGATGTCCCGCAGTGGAAGGGCCTCGACGTGGGCTCGCCCTTCGACTATCCGAAGCAGGGCATTCTCTATGTCGCCCGCCATCTGGCGACGCCGGGCCGCGAGGGCTCCCGGGGCGACATGATGGATGAGCTGGCGGAACTGGTGGAGGCGGCCGGCGGGCGCACGCTCGGGCTGTTCTCGTCGATGCGGGCCGCCCAGGCCGCGGCCGAGGAGCTGCGGGGCCGGCTCGGCCATCGCATTCTCCTCCAGGGCGAGGAGACGCTCGGGGAGCTGATCAAATCCTTCGCCGCGGACCCCGAGACCTGTCTTTTCGGCACGCTCTCGCTGTGGCAGGGGGTGGATGTGCCGGGGCCCAGCTGCCAGCTGGTGGTCATGGACCGCATTCCGTTCCCCCGGCCGGACGATCCTCTGATGAGCGCTCGGCAGAAGGCGGTGGAGGAGAACGGCGGCAATGGCTTCATGGCGGTGGCCGCGACCCATGCCGCCCTGCTGATGGCCCAGGGCGCGGGCCGGCTGGTCCGCGCCACCGGAGACCGGGGAGTGGTCGCGGTTCTCGATCCCCGGCTGGCGAACGCGCGGTACGGCAGCTTTCTGCGGGCGTCGCTGCCGGACTTCTGGTACACCACGGACCGGAACCAGGTGCGGCGCTCGCTGGCGGCCATCGACGGCGCCGCGAAGGCCGCGGGCGCCTAGGGAGTTTCTTTCGGATCGGGCCGGATCGGTGCTCGGGGTCCGGTGCCGTGGATCGCGAGGCGGAGGAGGGAGCCCACGCGGAGCGTCGGCGACTGACGACAACGCGGCGGGGCGCGGTGCCGGGGCTCGCGAGCCCGGCACGATCCGAAAGAGACGACCTAGACGGGGCGGGGCTCTGGAGGACATGGCAGGGCCCCGGAACCGGCGCAGTGGGTCCCGGGGCCCGGTCAGGGGCGGCGGATGCTTCACACCCGCCGCAATACCGCCACCACCTTGCCGAGGATGGTCGCCTCGTCACCGGGGATCGGCTGGTAGGCGGCATTGTGCGGGAGGAGCCACACATGACCGTTCTCCCGCTTGAAGCGCTTGACCGTGGCTTCGCCGTCCAGCATGGCGGCGACGATGTCGCCGTTCTCCGCGACGGGCTGACGGCGCACGGTCACCCAGTCGCCATCGCAGATGGCGGCCTCGATCATGGAGTCGCCGACGACCTTCAGGACGAACAGTTCGCCGTCACCGACGAGCTGGCGGGGGAGGGGGAAGACATCCTCCACCGATTCCTCGGCGAGGATCGGACCACCGGCGGCGATTCGGCCGACGAGCGGTACATAGGAGGCGGCGGGCTTTCCGCTGGTGTCGGTGGGCTGGGCGCTGGGCTGGTCGGAGCCCCGCACCTCATAGGCGCGGGGGCGGTGGGGGTCACGGCGCAGGAAGCCCTTGCGCTCCAGGGCCATCAGCTGGTGGGCGACGGACGAGGTGCTGGAGAGGCCGACGGCCTGGCCGATCTCCCGCATCGACGGGGGGTAGCCCCTGCGCTGCACGGAGTCGCGGATCACCTCGATGACACGCCGCTGCCGATCGGTGAGTCCGGAGCTGTCCGCCCTGATTCCTGGAGGTCGGCCGGGAAGTGAGCGCGCGGCCCTGGAGGGGTCGGCCCCTTCAGGGCTCGTGGCTGCGTCGGTCATGGCATGCATCGGCTCGAATCGGTTCTGGGAGCGGTCCTGGGCAGTGATGGCGGCACTGTCAGCGGTGGTGGTCACGTCGGCCCCTCTCGAATGGTCTCCCTAGCTGGACAACGGTAGTTGGTTTCGAAAGGTTGCGCCAAACACACGTTCGAGTGAAAAATTGCGGATTGACTTACGCGTACTGGTGATTCGGTGTATGCGTGAGTGCTTCCGGCGATCGCCCATGTGACCGGTCAATCACCCGGAACTCCGCCGGCCAATCACCCGGAACGTACCGACCGGTAATGCGCGCGGGGTGACCGCGCGGCGATTCCGTCGATAACGGTAGCCCTCCGCCCCGATTCGGAACGGCCGGGGGTGCGCCAGTCTCGCATCGCGGGGACCGGAATCCTGGAAGCCGGACCCGGAATGCCGGATGCCGCGCCCTTCCCGTACGCTCGTGGCCGACCCCGGACGCCCCCGCGCGCCGTCCGGCCGCGCCCTCGCGCCGCCGCCCCGCGCCGGCCCGGCCCCGTGGTGTCACCACCCGTGAGCCCTCTGCGATCGTCGCTCGTCATGCGACACGCGCCAGGGGGGTGAAACGCGGCCCAACCCCAGATGTAGTGGTTGGATTGTGCGTGTCGCCCAGAAGTTGTGGTCCCTGGTCTCTCAAGGTCATGGGCATCGCCTATGCTGGGGACTGCTTCGAAGGGCTTCGACGAGCCCGTCGAGGTGATTCAGTCGTGCCGAGAAGGAGGGTTGGGATACATGCACTGCCCCTTCTGCAGGCACCCCGACAGCCGGGTCGTCGACAGCCGTACCACCGACGACGGGACGTCGATCCGGCGCCGTCGCCAGTGCCCCGACTGCTCCCGCCGTTTCACCACGGTGGAGACCGCTTCCTTGATGGTCATCAAGCGCAGTGGTGTGACCGAGCCCTTCAGCCGCACCAAGGTCATTTCCGGGGTGCGCAAAGCGTGCCAGGGGCGGCCGGTGACCGAGGACGCACTCGCTCAGCTCGGCCAGCGGGTCGAGGAGGCGGTGCGTGCCACCGGGAGTGCCGAGCTGACCACGCACGATGTGGGGCTGGCCATACTCGGCCCGCTGCAGGAGCTCGACCTCGTCGCCTACCTGCGCTTCGCGTCCGTCTACCGGGCGTTCAATTCCCTTGAGGACTTCGAGGCGGCCATCGCGGAACTCCGCGAGCAACGGTCGCCCGCAGAGAACAACGGGACCGGAGGGACCCCCGTGGTCCCCGTTCCCAGCGCCGCCGCAGGCTGAGAGACGCCGAGCGGAGCGGCTCGGCCCCACGCGACCGGACGACCGGTCGCCGGCGGGGCGGAAATCAGGATCTGCCGTGGGCGCCGACGCGCGCCCACGACACCACACCAGCACAGTGCTCCGGGAAGAACTCGGCACTTCACGATGTTTTTGCCCGTATATGGGAGGCGGCATGACAGAGACGACGAGCGGCCCGGCACGAGGGTCCCGCGCCAAGGGGACCAAGGCCACCAAGGGTCTGCGTATCGAGCGCATCCACACCACTCCCGGCGTGCATCCGTACGACGAGGTGGTCTGGGAGCGCCGTGACGTCGTCATGACCAATTGGCGCGACGGCTCGGTCAACTTCGAGCAGCGTGGCGTCGAGTTCCCCGACTTCTGGTCGGTGAACGCGGTCAACATCGTCACCAGCAAGTACTTCCGCGGGGCTGTCGGCACTCCCCAGCGCGAGACCGGTCTGCGGCAGCTGATCGACCGGATCGTGAAGACGTACCGGAAGGCCGGCGAGGACCACAAGTACTTCACCTCGCCCGCCGACGCCGAGATCTTCGAGCACGAGCTGGCGTACGCCCTCCTGCACCAGATCTTCAGCTTCAACTCGCCGGTCTGGTTCAACGTCGGCACCCCCCAGCCGCAGCAGGTCTCCGCCTGCTTCATCCTGGCCGTCGACGACTCCATGGAGTCGATCCTCGACTGGTACAAGGAAGAGGGGATGATCTTCAAGGGCGGCTCCGGCGCCGGCCTGAACCTCTCCCGCATCCGTTCCTCCAAGGAACTGCTCTCCTCCGGCGGCAACGCCTCCGGTCCGGTCTCCTTCATGCGCGGAGCCGACGCCTCCGCCGGAACCATCAAGTCCGGCGGTGCCACCCGGCGCGCGGCCAAGATGGTCATCCTCGATGTCGATCACCCCGACATCGAGAGCTTCATCGAGACCAAGGTGAAGGAGGAGGAGAAGATCCGCGCTCTGCGCGACGCGGGCTTCGACATGGATCTGGGCGGCGACGACATCACGTCCGTCCAGTACCAGAACGCCAACAACTCGGTCCGGGTGAACGACGAGTTCATGAAGGCCGTCGAGGCGGGCTCCTCCTTCGGGCTGCGGGCCCGGATGACCGGCGAGGTCATCGAAGAGGTCGACGCCAAGTCGCTCTTCCGCAAGATGGCCGAGGCGGCGTGGGCCTGTGCCGACCCGGGCATCCAGTACGACGACACCATCAACCACTGGCACACCTGCCCGGAGTCCGGCCGGATCAACGGCTCGAACCCGTGCAGCGAGTACATGCACCTGGACAACACGTCCTGCAACCTCGCCTCGCTGAACCTGATGAAGTTCCTCAAGGACGACGGCGAGGGCAACCAGTCCTTCGAGGCCGAGCGCTTCGCCAAGGTCGTCGAACTGGTCATCACGGCGATGGACATCTCCATCTGCTTCGCCGACTTCCCCACCCAGAAGATCGGTGAGAACACCCGGGCGTTCCGTCAGCTGGGCATCGGCTACGCCAACCTCGGCGCCCTGCTGATGGCGACCGGCCACGCCTACGACAGCGACGGCGGCCGCGCCCTCGCCGGGGCCATCACCTCCCTGATGACGGGTACGTCCTACCGGCGCTCCGCCGAGCTGGCCTCGGTCGTCGGCCCGTACGACGGTTACGCCCGCAACGCGGCCCCCCACAACCGCGTCATGCAGCAGCACGCCGACGCCAACACCAAGGCCGTCCGCGTGGACGACCTGGACACCTCGATCTGGGCCGCCGCCACGGAGGCCTGGCAGGACGTGATCCGGCTCGGCGAGAAGAACGGATTCCGCAACGCCCAGGCGTCCGTCATCGCGCCCACCGGCACCATCGGTCTCGCGATGTCCTGCGACACCACCGGCCTGGAGCCCGACCTCGCCCTGGTCAAGTTCAAGAAGCTGGTCGGCGGCGGCTCGATGCAGATCGTCAACGGCACGGTCCCGCAGGCGCTGCGCCGCCTCGGCTACCAGCCCGAGCAGATCGAGGCGATCGTCGCCCACATCGCCGAGAACGGCAACGTGGTCGACGCTCCCGCGCTGAGGACCGAGCACTACGAGATCTTCGACTGCGCCATGGGCGAGCGGTCCATCTCCGCGATGGGTCACGTCCGGATGATGGCGGCGATCCAGCCCTGGATCTCCGGCGCTCTCTCCAAGACGGTCAACATGCCGGAGACGGCGACCGTCGAAGAGGTCGAGGAGATCTACTTCGAGGCGTGGAAGATGGGCGTCAAGGCGCTCGCGATCTACCGTGACAACTGCAAGGTCGGCCAGCCCCTCTCCGCGAAGACCAAGGAGAAGGAGAAGGCCGAGATCACCGAGAAGACCGAGGACACCATCCGTGCCGCGGTCGAGAAGGTGGTCGAGTACCGCCCGGTCCGCAAGCGCCTGCCCAAGGGGCGTCCCGGCATCACCACCTCTTTCACGGTGGGCGGCGCCGAGGGTTATATGACCGCGAATTCCTACCCGGACGACGGTCTGGGCGAGGTCTTCCTGAAGATGTCCAAGCAGGGCTCGACCCTCGCGGGCATGATGGACGCCTTCTCGATCGCGGTCTCGGTCGGTCTGCAGTACGGCGTTCCCCTGGAGACCTATGTCTCCAAGTTCACCAATATGCGTTTCGAGCCGGCCGGTATGACGGACGACCCGGATGTGCGGATGGCGCAGTCGATCGTGGACTACATCTTCCGCCGCCTGGCGCTGGACTTCCTGCCCTTCGAGACCCGCTCGGCCCTCGGCATCCACTCGGCCGAGGAGCGTCAGCGCCACCTGGACACCGGTTCCTACGAGCAGTCCATCGACGACGAGATGGACGTCGAGGGTCTGGCCCAGTCGGCCCCGCTCCGGCAGGAGCCGACCCCGGTCGCCACCCCGCAGGCCGCGGTCGCGGCGCCCGCCCAGGCCCACACCTCGGCGGAGCTGGTGGAGATGCAGCTCGGCATCAGCGCCGACGCGCCGCTCTGCTTCTCCTGCGGTACGAAGATGCAGCGGGCGGGTTCCTGCTACATCTGCGAGGGCTGCGGGTCGACCAGCGGTTGCAGCTGATCACCGGCCGCCGGTGACGGCGGTGTCGTGAACGGGGAGGGCGCCGGCCTGTGGCCGGCGCCCTCCGCCGTGCCCGGCTACTCCTCGACGGCACCGCCCCCGGAGCGCAGATGTTCGCGGAAGGTCAGGGCGGGGTTCTCGCGGCGGTTCGCGAGATAGTCGGCGAACCGGAACTGCTCGCGGAGGCCGGTGCCCGCACGGAGCCGCTCGGCCTGGCGGCGCTCGCCGGCACGGATCTCCTCCGCGAGGGAGAACAGCTCTCCGGCGCGGTCGGCGGGGATGAAGACCACGCCGTCGTCGTCGCCGAGGACCAGATCGTCACGGCTGACGACCCACTCGCCGACCGTGGCCGACTCCAGCGCGTCCGGGATGCGGTCGCCGGGGCTCAGCGGGCCGGTGGGGATCGCGCCCAGACTGAAGACCGGCAGGCCGATCGCCCGGATGTCGGCCGTGTCGCGATGGAGCCCCCAGACGACGACTCCGGCCAGCCCCGCCGCCGCGGCCTCCAGCACCATGAGGTCGCCCACGCACGCCTCGTCCGAGCGGCCGTGGTTGTCGGCCACCAGGACATCGCCCGGCGCGGCGCTCTCGAAAGCCTCCAGGAAAATGTCCACGCTGCCGGAGTGACGTGCCGGGAGGGCCCGGCCCGCCAGCCGGCTTCCCGGTGTCACCGGACACAGCGGGGCGGGCGCGCAGCGCACCGGGACCTCCGCCCGGACGCAGGCGTCCGCGAGGTGCGCCGTGGTCAGTGGTGCGAACCGCTTCACGAGCTCGTGGTGATCCATGAGATCCTCTCTGCCCCGCCCGTCCGCCCCTGACGCGGCCACCGCTCAGGCGCCGCCCATCACGGAGACGAAAGCCTGGGGATCGGTGTCGAAGCCGCGGAGGGTCTGCCGGTACTCCCAGACGCCCGTCCCGTTCCGGACGAACTCCGCGACGACCGCGGCCGTGGACTCCGCGACGGCGGCGAAATCGCTCCGCCACAGCTCGGTGTGGCCCTCGGTGACCTGGACCAGGGTCTTGGCGACCTCGCCGAACACGCGCCGGCCGTTGCCCTGCTGGATGGCGACGCCCACCACCACCCGTCCGTGGACCGGTGCGAGCCGGTCCAGCTCCAGTGTCATGACCTCGTCGGAGCCGAACCCCTGGCCGGTCTTGCTGTCCCTGGTCAGGCTGATCGTGCCATCGGGCGACCGGCTGTCGAAGTGCACGATGTACGCGGGATCGCCCGTCGGGCCGGAGCCCGGATAGGTCGCGGCGACGATGTCGAGATCGTGGGCGGGGGCTCCCATGGGACTCGGGTCCCACCGGAGGCTCACCTCGACCTTGCTGACGCCCTTGCTCAGGCTGCTCACCAGATTCCCCTCCCCGTAACCGACAGGAACGCTCCGTACCCCGACCGTATCGGCTGGATGTGTGTCACGGCGAGTAGTTGGCTGCTCTGCGCCGTTTCCGGCGGTGGGGATTCCGGAACCGGCCGCGCACCGGCCCCGCGGGGATGGGGCCGGGGCGGCCTTCCGGAGGGTGACCCGGGCCTTGGAGCGGGCCGTACGATGGCGCGGTGCTGGTCAAGTGGATTCGCTGCACCGTGGTGGACCGTCGTCGGTTCGAGCGGGGACAGCGGAAGTGGGCGGGGCTGCCGGGGGAGCCGGGATTCCGGGGGCAGGGCGGCGGGTGGAGCAGGAGCCGGCCCGAGGTCGCCCATGTCTTCGCGTTCTGGGAGAGCCGGGCGTTCTACGACTCGTTCATGGCGCGCTCGCATGATCGTCTGGCGGCGGGTCAGTCGGGGGCGTACCGGGACATGCAGGTCAAGCTGTTCGATCACCGCTTCGATGTGAAGACCGGCTTCGAGCCGCGGTTCACCGGCGCCGATGTGGTGCGGGTGGCGCACTGCAGGGTCCACGAGGACCGCGTCGAGCACTATGCGCTGATGCAGGAGAAGGTGTGGAACCCGGCGATGGCCGGGTCGCCGGGGATGGTGCGCGGGCTGTTCGGCGAGGCCCCGGGGAACGAGTTCCTGGTGATGTCGATGTGGCAGTCCGAGGCGGAGCACGGCAAGTACCGCAGGGAGCGGGTCGAGCGGCTGCTGCTGCGCACCCGCACCGAGGCGGATGTGGCGGCGCTCGCGGGGGACGTGGTGCGGCTCGAACCGGCGTGGACGGTCTGAGAGGGCGACGCGGTGGCCGTCGCGGACGGCCGGGGCGGGTGCGCCGCCCCGGTGTGGCCCGCGTCACGGGCGGATACGCCGGATGGACTCGGCCCGACCTCCCGGGCGCGTCCCCGCCGATCTAGGGTCGTGGCATGGCAAGACCGCGACGTATCGTCCTCGTCCGGCACGGCGAGTCGGAAGGGAACACCGATGACACGGTGTACGAACGCGAGCCCGACCACGCGCTGCGGCTGACCGGCACCGGGCTGGTCCAGGCGCGGGCCACCGGGGTCCGCTTGCGCGAGCTGTTCGGGCAGGAGCCGGTCAGCGCCTATGTCTCGCCCTATCGGCGTACCCACGAGACCTTCCGCGCCTTCGCCCTCGATCCCGCTTCCGTGCGGGTGCGGGAGGAGCCCAGGCTGCGCGAGCAGGACTGGGGAAACTGGCAGGACACCGAGGACGTACGGCTTCAGAAGGCGTACCGGGACGCCTATGGGCACTTCTTCTACCGCTTCGCCCAGGGGGAGTCGGGGGCGGATGTCTATGACCGGGTCGGAGCGTTTCTGGAGAGTCTGTACCGCAGTTTCGACGCACCCGATCATCCGCCGAATGTGCTGCTGGTGACTCATGGGCTGACGATGCGGCTGTTCTGCATGCGGTGGTTCCACTGGACGGTCGCCGAGTTCGAGTCGCTCTCCAATCCGGGCAACGGCGAGACGCGGGTGCTGGAGCTCGGCGCGGACGGCCGCTACACGCTTGACCGGCCGTTCGAGCGCTGGCGCGCCCCTGAGCCGTACGGCATCACCGGATAGAGTGGCAGGAAGATGACCGCTGACTCCCGTGACAACCGGCGCTTCGCACGCGCCCTGGACAGCCTGCGCGGACTGTCCGTGGGGGACGCTCTGGGCTCCCAGTTCTTCGTCCCCGTGAACCTTCCTCTCCTCAAGCGGCGCGAGCTGCCATCCGGTGTCTGGCAGTGGACCGACGACACCGAGATGGCCTGCTCGGTGCTGGCCGTCCTCGCGGACCACGGCCGGGTGGACCAGGACGCGCTGGCCCTCTCCTTCGCGCATCACCACGACTTCGACCGCGGATACGGCCCCGCCGTCAACCGTATGCTCCGGCTGATCCGGGAGGGCGGCGACTGGCGTGAACTCGCCGCGGGTCTTTTCAACGGCCAGGGGTCGTGGGGTAATGGATCTGCCATGCGGATCGCCCCGCTCGGCGCGTGGTACGCGGAGGACCCGGAGCAGGCCATCCACCAGGCCGAGATCTCCTCGTACACCACACACCAGCACCGCGAGGCCGTCGTCGGTGCCATGGCGGTGGCCGCCGCCGCCGCGCTGGCCGCCGCGCCGGCCGGGCCTCCGGAGCCCGCGGAGCTGCTCGACGGGGTGATCGCGCTGGTCCCGCGCAGCGCGGTGGGCGCCGGTCTGCGCAGGGCGCGGGACATGCTCGACTACGACGATGCCTCGACCGTCGCGGCCGTCCTCGGCAGCGGCCGGCGGACGAGCGCCCATGACACCGTGCCGTTCGCCCTCTGGTCCGCCGCCCGTTCCCTGAGCGATTTCGAGCGGGCGTTCTGGACGACCGCGCAGGTCGGCGGAGATGTGGACACCACCTGTGCCATCGCCTGCGGTGTGGTCGCCGCGGGCGGGGCGGGGCGGCCTCCCGCCGACTGGCTGGAGCGCACCGAGGCACTGCCGGAGTGGACACCGAGGCAGTCGCGCGGGCGGGTGTAGGGCTCGACTGGCCGGCACCTTCCCGGGCGCGGGTACGGCGGGAGCGGATGTATCGGACCGGAGGGTTCGATTCCGTTCCGGTGTGCCGTGACGGCGGGTCCCTTCCTTCGATGGTTCACCTGTGCGATGTGTTGTCGCTATCCGCCCTCCAGGTGAGTCCCGTTCAACGGACCCCTCTGGAGCTCTCGCCCCTTGCGCGGCAGGGGAGTTGGGGTTCCATTCCACTCCGTCCGGGGCCGGTCCCGGCGGGTGAGGCATGGTCTGTCGAGTGTGTGCGGGTGTAAATTTTCAGGAAAGGTGTCCGGTGCCGCGACCGGGCGTGGTCAAGATGCGGAGATCCGGTGTGAAGAGTGAGGGGAATCCGGTTGTCACCGGTGGGGTCAGGCGGCGTACGCTTGCTGGCGCCATGCCGTATGAACCCCCCACCCACACAGTCGAGCGCTCGATCCGGGCCACCACCGGTGCCAAGATCATCGCCGGTGTCGACGAGGTCGGACGAGGTGCCTGGGCCGGACCCGTCACGGTGTGTGCCGCGATCACCGGACTGCGCAGACCGCCCGTCGGCCTCACCGACTCCAAGCTGCTCAGCCCCAAGCGCCGGCAGACGCTCGTCGTCGAACTGGAGAAGTGGGTCACGGCGTACGCCCTCGGTCATGCCTCGCCCGAGGAGATCGACACACACGGAATGACCGCCGCGCTGCGGCTCGCCGCCTGTCGCGCGCTCGACGGCCTGCCCGTGCGGCCGGAGGCCGTCATCCTCGACGGCAAGCATGACTATCTCGGGGCGCCCTGGGCCGTTCGCACGGTCATCAAGGGGGACCAGTCCTGTATCGCGGTCGCCGCCGCCTCGGTGATCGCCAAAGTGCGCCGGGACGCGATGATGGCCGAACTTCCGGGGGAGTACGAGGACTTCGCCTTCGCCGCCAACGCGGGCTACCCCTCGCCCGTGCACCAGGCCGCCCTGGCGGAACGGGGCCCCACGCCCTACCACCGGCTCTCCTGGGCCTATCTCGATGCCCTGCCCCGGTGGCAGCATCTCAAGAAGGTCCGTCTCCCCGCCCCGTCGGCGGAACTGGAGAACGGGGGCCAGCTCGGCTTCGATTTCTGAACCCGCCCTGCCCCTGGAGCAGTCGCACTCAGGTGCGCACCCGCCTATGCCATTCGAACCGGCATTTGATAGACATCCATCCATGCCTCTCATACCCGAGGAGCCTCAGATTCACGAGAGCGCCCAGGGTCCCCGCGTCACTCCGGCCACCGGCCGTACCGCGCCGACCCCACGCCCCGTACCCGGTCCGCGTTCCCTGGCCGCGCCGCGCCCCGGACGGCCGGTTCCCGGCCCGGTCCGGCCCGCGCCGCCGGCGCAGCGTACGCATCCTTCCGCGGGTCAGCCGCAGGCTTCCCCCGCGCAGGACCCCGCCCGGCCGCAGATCCAGCTCATCCCCGCTCCCGAGAGCGGCGTGCTCGACGCCGCCGACGAGGCGGTGGATCTGCTGCTCGACTCCGGTCGCGCGCCGGGCGACGTCCTGGTGCTCACCACCGGCGAGCAGCACCCGTGGGCGGCCCACGAGCTGTCCTTCGGCGAAGCCGCCTACTGGGCCCAGCACGACGCCCGTGACGACGTCTTCTACGCGGACGCCGCGGCGGCGGACCGGGCCTCGGCCCGGCCCGTCGTGATCGTCGCGCTGAGCGGCGGCACCGACGACGACGCCCGGGTCCTGCCCGCGGCGCTGTCGAAGGCGGGCGCGCTGCTGATCGTGTGCGGTGACCCCCAGCGGGCCAACACCGTGCTCGGCGCGGGCGTCTGAGCCGTACCCCCTTCGGGGTCGCACGGTGACGGGCCATGGCCCCAGGTGATCCGGCTGTCCGCTCGACGGGCAGCCGGACCATGGGCACAGCGGGCATTCCGCCCTGCCCCGAACCCGGGAGCGGGGTCGTCCGGTCCACTGTGGCGAGGGCGGTCCGGCCGAGGGGCGGAGGCCCGGGGAGGACGGCCGGCCGGAGCGGGGAGAGCGGTCTCCCCCGGGAGCCCCGGCGGGCCCGGTGCGGTCAGCGCGCGGCGGTACGGCGCAGGGCCTCGGGCGCCCCGCTGGCCGTGCGCAGCTCCAGCGGCTCGGCCGCGGCGGATGCCTCGGCCAGATCGCCGGGGTCCGAGGTCAGATTGGGCCGGCGGCCACCCCGCCCCTCGCCCAGCACCTGCCAACCACCCTGCGTCAGGGTGATGTACGCCCCGCACCGCAGACCGTGCAGGGTGCAGGCGTCCCGCAGGCCCCACATCCACGCGCCGTCCTCCGCCGTCCACCGTTCATCGCCCTCGCGGCAGTAGAGCAGGACGGCGGTGCGCACCGGGGTGCGTCGGCGCAGATCGTGCGGGATCACCCGGCGCAGATGCGCCAGGAGCGCGTTGCGGAACTCCCAGCCGTCCGCGAGTGCGGAGCGCCGGGTGAACGAGGCGCTCGCCGCGAGGCGTTCCTCCGGGTCGAGCACGGCGACGACCGCCGTGGTGGGAGTCGGCCGGTGCCGCGAGTGCAGCCCGCTGACCACCTCGCGCGGGTTGCGCAGCAGCGGGATGCCCGCGGACATCCACTCGGCGGGTTCGAGCATCCTGGCGAGGTGATTGGCGGCGTGCGCCGAGGTGTTCATCGAGGTGGCTGCGGACGAAGCGAATCCGAAGGTCACAGTCCTCCCTTCGCATACGCGCCCACAGTGCGGGCAGGGTCGGGTGAGGGCGCGCCGCGAACAGCCCTTCCGGACCGCGAACGGGCCGTGCGGGGAGCACTCCAATTCTCGCTGTCCTGTCGGCATGCGGCAACGAGCAATTTGACCTCAGCGGTGGAATCGGTGGGTATGACGCGGATATCCCTTCCCGCCGGCGCTCCCCGCGACCTCGTCAGTGCCTCCCCGCCCTCATGCCTGGACCGCGAGGACCAGCGGGAACACCCCCTGGGCACCCGCCCTGCGGAGCAACCGGGCCGTGACCGCCAGGGTCCAGCCACTGTCCGAAAGGTCGTCCACCAGCAGAACCGGACCTCCGGCCGCCGTCACGGCCTCCGCCAGCGCGGGCGGAACGGTCAGGGACTCGTACAGCGCGCGCACCCGCTGAGCGCTGTTGGTCCGTGAGATCCGGGCCTCCCGGGCCTCGGGGGTGTACTCCACCGAACCCAGCAGAGGCATCCGGCCCACCTCGGCGATCCTGGCGCCCAGCGACCCGACCAGCACCGGCCTGCTCCGGGAGGCGACGGTGACGACACCGACCGGGCGGGCGGGTGCGTCCGGTGCGCCACTGGCCCAGCCGCCGGGCCCCCTCGCCCAGTCGGCGAGCACGGTCACCACCGCGTCCACCACGTCGTCGGGGACGGGGATGTCGGGTGACTGCGGGGCCAGCATGGGCCGCAGCCGGTTGCCCCAGCCGATGTCGGAGAGCCGGCCGAGCGCCCGGCCCGTGAACGCCTGGTCCGACTCCGGGAGCCGGCCCTTGAGACCGACCCCGACCGCAGCCAGCCCCGTCGGCCACATCTTGCGCGGCTCGACCTCCACGCCCGGCCTGCTCAGCTCCCCGCGCGCGGCGTCCAGCGCCGTGTCGGAGACCTGGTCGCTGAACCGGCTCCCCGCGCAGTTGTCGCAGCGCCCGCAGGGAGCCGCCTCCTCGTCGTCGAGCTGGCGCCGGAGGAACTCCATCCGGCAGGCGGTCGAGCGTGCGTACTCCCGCATCGCCTGCTGCTCGGCCTCCCGCTGGCGGGCCACCCAGGCGTAGCGCTCGGAGTCGTACGACCAGGGACGGCCGGTGGAGGTCCAGCCGCCCTTCACGCGGTGCACCGCGCCGTCCACGTCCAGCACCTTGAGCATGGTCTCCAGGCGGGTGCGCCGCAGCTCCACCAGCGGTTCCAGCGCGGGCAGCGAGAGCGGGCGGTCCGCCCGGGCCAGCACATCGAGGGTGCGCCGCACCATCTCCTCGGGAGGGAAGGCCACCGAGGCGAAGTACTGCCAGATGGCCTCGTCCTCCCGGCCGGGGAGGAGCAGCACCTCCGCGTGCGCCACACCGCGGCCGGCCCGGCCCACCTGCTGGTAGTAGGCGATGGGGGACGAGGGGGAGCCGAGGTGGACGACGAACCCGAGGTCGGGCTTGTCGAAGCCCATGCCCAGCGCGGAGGTGGCGACCAGGGCCTTCACCCGGTTGGCGAGGAGGTCCTCCTCGGCCTGCTGGCGGTCGGCGTTCTCCGTGCGGCCGGTGTAGGAGGCGACGGTGTGGCCGCGCTGCCGCAGATGGGCGGTGACCTCCTCGGCCGCGGCGACCGTGAGGGTGTAGATGATTCCGGAGCCGGGCAGTTCGCCGAGGTGGTCGGCCAGCCAGGCGAGCCGGGTGGCGGCGTCGGGCAGCTGGAGCACTCCGAGGCTCAGGCTCTCGCGGTCGAGCGGACCGCGCAGCACCAGCGCGTCGGTCCCGGCACCGGTGCCCAGCTGTTCGGCGACATCGGCGGTCACCCGGGCGTTGGCCGTCGCGGTGGTCGCCAGCACGGGGACATCGGCGGGCAGCTCCGCCAGCATGGTGCGCAGCCTGCGGTAGTCGGGGCGGAAATCATGGCCCCAGTCGGAGATGCAGTGCGCCTCGTCGACCACGAGCAGACCGGTGGCGGCGGCCAGCCGGGGCAGCACCTGGTCGCGGAAGTCCGGGTTGTTCAGCCGCTCGGGGCTGACGAGCAGCACATCCACCTCGCCCGCGGCGACCTCGGCCTGGACCGTGTCCCACTCGTCGGTGTTGGAGGAATTGATGGTGCGCGCCCGGATGCCGGCGCGGGCCGCTGCCTCCACCTGGTTGCGCATCAGGGCCAGGAGCGGGGAGACGATCACGGTCGGGCCGCTGCCGCTCCGGCGCAGCAGCGAGGTGGCGACGAAGTAGACGGCGGACTTGCCCCAGCCGGTCCGCTGAACGACCAGCGCCCTGCGCTTGTCGGCGACGAGCGCCTCGATCGCCCGCCACTGGTCCTCCCGCAGCCGGGCGGTGCCGCCGCTGTCGGAGACGAGGCGGGCGAGCACGGCATCCGCCGCCGCCCTGAGAGCCGTGCGGTCCATGGAGTCCGCGAGGTCGTTGGTCATGCCCCCATGCAACCCGATGCCACCGACAACACGCGAACGGGACCCCGGGCCTGTGGACAACCTCACCGGGCCGAGCGCCCCGGCGGCCGGCCCGCCGGGGAGTTATCCACAGGGGGTCGCGGAGTCGGACGGACCGCGAGACCGTCGGGCCATGAGCAAGCACCAGGAACCCACCGGACGCACCGACGAACCCCAGATCACCCTGCGCGGCCCCGCCGAGCTGGCCGACGCCCTGCCGTACATGCTGGGCTACCACCCCACGGACTCCGTGGTGCTGGTCGCCCTGCACGGCAGCCGCGGCCGCTTCGGCGGGCGGGTGAGACTCGGCATTCCGCACTCACCGAAGGAGTGGCCTTCCGTGGCCGGACAGCTCGCGGAGTGTCTGATCGAGGGCAGCGAGCGGCGCGGCAAGCGCCCCGACGGCATGGTGCTCTTTCTCTGCCAGGACCCCGGCGAGGGGGAGAGCGGCCCGGCGGTCATGGAGCGGCTGAGGCCGCTGGCGCAGGGGCTGCGCACCGCGTGCGGCGCGCACGACGTGCCGGTCTACGAAGCGCTCTGCATTTCCGGCGGCCGCTTCTGGTCCTACTGCTGCCCCGATGAGCGCTGCTGCCCGCCGGAGGGGAACGCCATGGCCGTCCCCGGCACCTCGGTGATGGCCGCTGCCGCCGCCTACGCGGGCATCCAGGTGCGCGGATCGCTCCGCGAGCTGGAGGCCGGGCTCGAACCTCCGGCGACCCCGGCCGCGGCGGAGCAGCGCAGGGCGCTGGACCGGGCGGCCTTCGCGCTGGTGCCGAGGATTCTCGAAGGGGCGGGGCGGCGGGGGGTGGCGGAGGAGACGATCGCCCTGGCCCGGGCCGCGCTGGAGCGGTTCGCCGGGGCGCCCCGGCGCGCGGGCCGGGCGGAGACGGACCGGGCGGACGACCTTCTGATCACCCATGACGAGGCGGCCACGCTGATCATCGGCCTCCAGGACCGGGAAACACGGGACCGGGCCGCCGAGTGGATGGAGGGGCCGGAGGCCGAGCCCGCGCTCCGGCTCTGGCGGGTGCTCTGCCGCCGCTGCGTCGCCCCCTACGCCGAACACGCCGCCGCCCCGCTGACCCTCGCGGGGTGGGTGTCCTGGTCCACGGGCGACGAGCCGGCGGCGCGGGTCGCGCTGGGGCTCGCCCTGAACAGGGACCCGGAGTACGTCTTCGCCCGCCTTCTGCACCAGGCGTGCAACGAGGACCTGGACCCGGAGACCCTCCGGGACTGCCTCCGGGAGGAGCGGGGCAGGAGGGAGGCCGCCGCCGGCGGCACGGCATCCCCGGAGCCCTCCGGCTCCCACTCCCCGCCCCGCCGCGACTCCACCGCCGTCCGGCGCTCCGGCACCCGTGCGCGGGCGACCCGGCCCGCCGCCGGGAGGCCTCGCCGCGCCGCCGCGCCCCGGACCGGGCGGGCGGCCGGCATCCGCGCCCGCCGCGGCGGACCGGAGGAGAGGCGGGACGACCGCTGAGGGACGCCCTCCGCCACCCGGGAGGAGAGCGCCCCGGCCGGCCCCGGGGCCCTGGGGAGAGCCGGGCGAACCGTTGGATGCCGGAGCGCGGGGCCTGTGCGCGGACGGGCGCGCCGGGCGGCGGCGGGCAGGTGGCCGTTCCGCCGGTTCCGGAGCCCGGACGGGCCCGTCGTGGGCAGCCCCCGCGAGGAGCGGAAGGCCCGGCCCGGTGGCGGCGAAAGGAGTGTTTATCGTCAGGCAGACGACTATGATCACGGCATGTCTCCCTACGACCCGTCGGCCTTTCCCCCCTTCGCTGTCACCGTCGACCTGGTCGTGCTCACCGTGCGGCGCCACGCGCTCTGCGCACTGGTCGTCCGCCGCGGTGAGCCGCCGTTCCAGGGCCGGTGGGCGCTGCCCGGCGGCTTTGTGAGGGATGACGAGGACCTCGCGACCGCCGCTGCCCGGGAGCTGGCCGAGGAGACGGGTCTGTCGGCCCACGACCCGGTGTCCCCCGCGCCGGGGAACGGCGCACACCTCGAACAGCTCGCCACCTACGGCGATCCGCGCCGGGACCCGCGGATGAGGGTCGTCAGCGTCGCCCATCTGGTGCTCGCCCCCGATCTGCCCGCACCCCGCGCGGGCGGTGACGCGAACGGCGCCCGGTGGGCCTCCGTGGCGGATCTGCTCGGCCGGGAGAGCGGATTCGTCCACGAGGACGAGGACGCGACCCCGCTGGCCTTCGACCACGCCCTGATCCTCGCGGACGGGGTGGAGCGCGCCCGGTCGAAGATCGAGTACTCCTCCCTGGCCACCGCCTTCTGTCCGTCGGAGTTCACGGTCGGCGAGCTGCGGCGGGTGTACGAGGCGGTGTGGGGCGTGGCCCTGGACCCGCGCAACTTCCACCGCAAGGTGACCGGCACCCCCGGATTCCTGGTGCCGTCGGGCGGGACCACCACACGCCAGGGCGGCCGTCCCGCCCAGCTCTTCCGGGCGGGCGGCGCCACCGTCCTCAACCCTCCGATGCTGCGGCCCGAGGTCTGACACTCACGCATCCACATGCGCCAAAAGTCGTAAATGTCAGGTTATCTTGCTGCGGTATCCGCCCTGCCGCCGAGCGGTCCGCGCGCCGCCCTTCAGCGAGAGAATCGATGCTCCAGGCCATCGGACTGACCAGCAGCCGGCGGCGGGACCGCCCGCCCGCCGTCCAGGACCTGACCCTGGAGGCCGCGCCCGGCCGGGTCACCGCCCTGCTCGGCCCTCCCGGCTCCGGCAAGTCCACGGCGCTGCGGCTCATGCTGGGGCTGGAGCCCGGCCGCGGGGTGACCTACTTCCGGGGCAGCCCGCTCCACCGCGTCGCCCACCCCGCCCGCGAGGTGGGCGCGCTCCTGGGGGATGTGCCCGGCCACCCCGCCCGGACCGCCCGGGGGCAGCTCCGGATGGTCTGCGCCGCCATCGGGGTGCCCGCCGCCCGCGCCGACGAGGTGCTCGAAGCCGTCGGGCTCACGGGCTTCGCCGGTCACCGCCTCGACGCGCTCTCCGCCGGCGCGGACCGCCGGCTCGCCGTCGCCTGCGCCCTGCTGGGCGATCCGCAGACGCTCATCCTCGACCAGCCGGCCGAGGGCCTCCCGCCCCAGGAGCACCCCTGGTGGCACGGGCTGCTGCGGACCCACGCCGACCGCGGCGGAACGGTGCTGTGCACCAGCGGCGACCCCAGGGAGGCGGCCCGGTTCGCCGACCGGGTCGTGACCGTCGCCGCCGGCCTGGTCGTCGCCGACCAGGAGTGCGCCGACTTCTCCCGCACCCGGCTGCGCCCCCGTGTCACCGTCCGCACCCCGCACGCCGCCCGCCTCGCCGAGCTGGTGCGCCGGGAGGCGCGGGCCTCCCGGCGTTCGGTGGAGGCGGTCGCCGAGGCCGGGGGCGGCCTCCTCTCCGTGTACGGGAGCACCTGCGCGGAGGTGGGTGAGACCGCCTTCCGGCACGGGGTGCTCGTGCATCTGCTGACCGAGGAGACCGGCCCCGCCCCGGGGGCCCCGAGCCCTCCGGGGCGCGGTCCGGGCGCCCGACCCCCGGGCCTCTCCGCGACCCCTCCGGGCGCCCCGGCCCCGGAACCCGGGCCGTCCGCGCCACCCGCGCCCGCCCCTGCCGCACCGCCCGCCGCGGGACCCGGACCACCCGCGCCCGCCGCACCACCCGCCCTCGCGGTACCGCCCGGACCACCCGCGCCCGCCGCACCACCCGCCCTCGCCGCACCGCCCGCACCACCCCCGCCCGTCGCGGGACCCGCCCGTGCCGCCGGGCCGTTCCGTGCCGCCGCCCCCGTCCGGCCGCTGCGGTACGAGCTGCTGCGCATCCTCGGAGTGCGCACGGCCGCTCTCGTCGTGGCCGCGGCCGTCCTCGTCTCCCTCGCGCTCTGCGTGCTGCTCGCCCGCTCCGGCACCACCCCCCTGCCCCTCGCGCTCGCCGCCTGGCCCGACGCGCTGCCGCTGCCGCCCGCCGCCCTCGCCGCCGGGGTGATCGGGGCGCTCTCCTTCGGCGAGGAGTTCCGCCACCCCGCGCTCGTGACCGCCCGCGGCACCGTGCCCCGCCGTCTCGGGCTGCTGCTCGCCAAGCTCGCGGTGACCGCCGCCGCCGCGCTGCTGACGGCGCTGCTCGTGGCGGCGGCCGACGCCCAGGCGCTCCGGATCGTCTACGGGGCGGTGGACACCGGCGGCCCCGGGGCGGCGGGTCTTCCGGAGGGCCGGACCGCCCTGCTGGCCGCCTGGTGCGCCCTCGCGGTGGGCTGCGCCTGGGCCGGGCTCCTCGCGGCCGGGGTCTTCCGCGTCACGGCCGCCGGGGTGGCCGCCGTCCTCGCCGTGCCGGTCGTGGTGACCCCGCTGGTCCGGGAGGCGCTGACCGTCCCCTCGGCGCGCTCCGTCGCCGGGTTCCCCGGCAGGCTGCGGGAACTCACCGGGCTGCGGCTCCCGCGCGAGGCCGACGACTGGCTGCTGACGGGCGTACAGACGTTCGCCCAACCCGTGGGGGTGGCGCTCATGTTGTCGCTGTCTGTTCTGATCTGCGCGTACATGTTCGCGGACCTTCGTCGCGGGACACCTTGGTGATCATGAACGACCATGGATCGGTCATCTGCCCACAACTCCCTTGAGTGCGCCCGTTTCTTTCCGATAAGGCGTCAATTGTGGGGGAAGCGCCGATCACCCTTTCGTGTGCTTTTCACCAAAGACCTCAAGGGGTGCGGAGGGCGGGCCGACAAAGGATGCGTGAGTACCCTTGCGCACACCATGATGACCGCCGCCCGTCCCGCCGACTCCGGCCTGGCCGGCCCGGGCGAACTCGACCGATACCCCTACGCGGAGTCCCCCGGAACCGATCGCGTCGGACCGCCCGCGTGGGACAGCTCCGATGTGGAGCTCGGACGGGTCGGCCGCCGCACGGCAGGCAGCCGGGGCCGCGGACTGCACGGCCAACTCGTTCAGCAACTCGGCCAGATGATCGTCTCGGGCGATCTGGGCGCCGACCGCCCGCTCGTCCCCGAGGAGATCGGCCAGCGCTTCGAGGTCTCCCGCACCGTCGTGCGCGAGTCGCTGCGCGTCCTTGAGGCGAAGGGGCTGGTCAGCGCCCGCCCCAATGTCGGCACCCGGGTCCGTCCGGTCAGTGACTGGAATCTGCTCGACCCCGACATCATCGAGTGGCGGGCGTTCGGGCCGCAGCGCGACGACCAGCGCCGTGAGCTCTGCGAGCTGCGCTGGACCATCGAGCCCCTCGCGGCCCGGCTCGCCGCCGGCCACGGGCGCGAGGAGGTGCAGCAGCGGCTCGGTGACATGGTCGAGATCATGGGCCACGCCCTCACCCAGGGCGACGGAATCACCTTCTCCCGCGCCGATGCCGAGTTCCACACCCTGCTCATCCAGCTCGCCGGCAACCGGATGCTGGAGCACCTCTCCGGGATCGTCTCCTCGGCTCTCCAGGTCTCCGGCGGCCCGGTCACCGGCTGCGACCGCCCCACGGAGGTCTCCCTCTCCCATCACGCGCGGATCGTCGACGCCCTCGCGGCCGCCGACGCGCACGCCGCCGAATCCGCGATGCGGCAGCTGCTCACCGTGCACCCGGAGGTGGAGCGCGTCGTACCGGCGCCCCGCGAGCACTGACCCGCTGGTCAGGCGGCCAGGAGTACGGAGGCGTACACACCGAGTGTCGCCGGACGCCCCACAGGGTCCGGCGGCACGATTGCGTGCTGTATGTACCTTCTGGCCGTTTAGTCGTGCATGGGGTGTGACTCGGGCCACGCGGAATGGGCGTAACACTCCGCGAAACAGGGCGATGACCTAAGAGGTGACAGCCGAGGAGGGAATACAGCAGCCGTTCGTGGCGCTGTTCTGTTCCAGCTGAGGTTCCGCCCGCGCCACCGGCACATCCGTAGCCCGGTGGTCGTCGGCTCCGGCCCGATCATGGGCGGGGCCGGAAGCCGTATCCATCGTTCCGAGAGGTTGTTCGTGTCGGCCAGCACATCCCGTACCCTCCCGCCGGAGATCGCCGAGTCCGAGTCTGTGATGGCGCTCATCGAGCGGGGAAAGGCTGATGGGCAGATCGCCGGCGATGACGTGCGTCGCGCCTTCGAGGCCGACCAGATTCCGTCAACCCAGTGGAAGAACGTTCTGCGCAGCCTCAACCAGATCCTCGAGGAAGAGGGTGTGACGCTGATGGTCAGTGCCGCGGAGTCGCCCAAGCGCACCCGCAAGAGCGTGGCGGCGAAGAGCCCGGCGAAGCGCACCGCCACCAGGACCGTCGCGGCGAAGACCACGACGACGAAGACGGTCGCGGCCACCGCGGCGACCGCCGACTCCGTCGACGCCCAGGCCGGCGACGAGGGCGCGGCGACGCCCGCCAAGAAGGCCGCGGCCAAGAAGACCACGGCCAGGAAGACGGCGGTCAAGAAGACCGCCGCCAAGAAGACCGTGGCGAAGAAGTCCGCGTCCAAGAAGGACCTGGACGAGCCGGGCGACGGCGAGGAGCTGCTCGACGAGGTCCAGCCCGGCGCCAAGGGCGAAGAGGAAGAGGCCGAGGGCGAGAACAAGGGCTTCGTCCTCTCCGACGAGGACGAGGACGACGCTCCCGCGCAGCAGGTCGCGGTCGCCGGAGCCACCGCCGACCCGGTCAAGGACTATCTGAAGCAGATCGGCAAGGTCCCCCTCCTCAACGCCGAGCAGGAGGTCGAGCTGGCCAAGCGCATCGAGGCCGGTCTCTTCGCCGAGGACAAGCTCGCGAACTCCGACAAGCTGGCGCCGAAGCTCAAGCGCGAGCTGGAGATCATCGCCGAGGACGGCCGCCGCGCCAAGAACCACCTGCTGGAGGCCAACCTCCGGCTCGTCGTCTCCCTGGCCAAGCGCTACACCGGCCGCGGCATGCTCTTCCTGGACCTGATCCAGGAGGGCAACCTCGGTCTGATCCGCGCCGTCGAGAAGTTCGACTACACCAAGGGCTACAAGTTCTCCACGTACGCCACCTGGTGGATTCGTCAGGCGATCACCCGCGCCATGGCCGACCAGGCCCGCACCATCCGTATCCCGGTGCACATGGTCGAGGTCATCAACAAGCTCGCGCGCGTGCAGCGCCAGATGCTCCAGGACCTGGGCCGCGAGCCCACCCCGGAGGAGCTGGCCAAGGAACTCGACATGACCCCGGAGAAGGTCATCGAGGTCCAGAAGTACGGCCGTGAGCCGATCTCCCTCCACACCCCCCTCGGTGAGGACGGCGACAGCGAGTTCGGTGACCTGATCGAGGACTCCGAGGCCGTGGTCCCGGCCGACGCGGTCAGCTTCACCCTCCTCCAGGAGCAGCTCCACTCGGTGCTCGACACCCTGTCCGAGCGCGAGGCGGGCGTGGTCTCCATGCGCTTCGGTCTCACCGACGGCCAGCCCAAGACCCTGGACGAGATCGGCAAGGTCTACGGGGTGACGCGTGAGCGCATCCGTCAGATCGAGTCCAAGACGATGTCCAAGCTGCGCCACCCCTCGCGCTCGCAGGTGCTGCGCGACTACCTGGACTAGACCGGACTGGACCGGACTGGACCGGACTGGACCGGACTGGACCGGACTGGACCGGACTGGACCGGCCGCCCCGACCGGGCGGCCACCGTGCCCCACAGGCCGTTCGGAGGCCCGTCTCCCGCCGGGAGCCGGGCCTCCGCCGTGTCCGGGGTGCGGATGACGGCTCCCTGACTGACCCTGGGTGTGCTGTTATTCACACAGAGTCACCGATGTGCGGAGTTCCCGAGCCGCGGAGTCAGGAGAGCCCATGCGCCGCCCCCTCGTCCGAGCCCTGACCGGGGTACTGGCCCTGGCCCCTGTGGGGGCCGTGCTGCCGCTGGCCGCCTCCGCTCCCGCCGCCGCGGACAGTGTCGTCATCGGCGGTTACGCGGCCCGGGCCGCCGACAGCCCCTGGGTGGTCGCGCTCTCCAGCCGTGACCGGTTCGGGGGAACGCGCGGGGGCCAGTTCTGCGGCGGGGTGGTGGTGGCGCCGACCAAGGTGATGACCGCCGCGCACTGTCTGGGCCGCGCCGTGCTGGGCGGGGAGGTCGGCGACGTCCCCGATCTGAAGGTGATCAGCGGGCGCACCGAACTGGCGAGTGCGGAGGGCAGGGAGACGGCGGTCACCGGCAGCTGGGTCGCGCCGGAGTACGACGCGTCCACCAACGACTCCGATCTCGCGGTGCTCACCCTGGCCGAGGCGCTGCCCGCCTCACGGGTGATCCCGGTGGCCGGAGCGGGTGATCCGGCGTACGAGCCGGGGACCAGTGCCACGGTCTACGGCTGGGGTGACACCACCGGACAGGGCGACTACGCGAGGTCACTGCGGGCGGCGCCGGTGAGCGTGCTGTCCGACAGGAGCTGTGAACGGGCCTATCCGGGAGGGCTGCGCGGGCGGTACACGGCCGCCACGATGCTCTGCGCCGGTGACGCCCGGGGTGGCCACGACGCCTGTCAGGGGGACAGTGGAGGCCCCCTGGTCGCCGGGGGCCGGCTGATCGGCCTGGTGTCGTGGGGCAGCGGCTGCGGGCGGGCGGACAGCCCGGGGGTCTACACCCGGATCGCCGCGATCCCCGCGCCCCTGTCCTAGGGAGTTTCCGAGAGGCGACCCGGGCGGGGCGGCGGTGCGCCGGCGGGGCGCCGGGCCGGGGAACGCGGGTGTCCGCGTGCCGGGGCGGGCGGGTGCGCTGCGATGCCGCTCCAGAAGGGCTCCAGGCCCGCTGCGGCCCCCGGCGGGCGGTGTCCCGACATCCGTGGCCGCACGTCGCCCCGGAGGGCTCCAGCGGCGCTCCAGTGGCACGCGGGTGCCGGTCGGCTCCGGAGGGTCGCTCGCGGGACGGGCGTGGATACGAGAGCGGGCGGTCGCCCCTGACTGATCAGGGGCGACCGCCCGTCAGCCGGTCCGGGACCGGCCTTAGCTCGTCGTGGATGTGAGGTGTCAGTGATCCTCTTGACCGGCACCGGCCGGAACGGCCGTGAGCCGGTCGGTCTCATCCTGTATTTCCGCGGCGATCTTCTTGAGTTCCGGCTCGAACTTGCGTCCGTGGTGGGCGCAGAAGAGCAGTTCACCGCCGCTGGTCAGGACGACGCGCAGATACGCCTGGGCGCCGCACCGGTCGCAGCGGTCAGCGGCCGTCAGGGGGCTCGCGGGGGTCAGAACAGTAGTCACGTCGCCTCTTCTCTAGCTCGACGAGCTGTCGTACCAGGGTCAACATCCAACCAGTCCCAAAACGTTCCCGCTCGGGACTTTTCCCTGAAAACTTCTTGCCGGGGGCGGCTGGCTGCTGCCGGGTGGCGGCGAATGGGCCGTATTGCTGTGCTCTACGGGTTTCGCGTTGCTTGTCTCTTTTGATCCTCCCGGCTGGCTTGCCGGTGTTGTTGAGGACGTGCCCGGAGCCTAAATGGTTCATGCCTCGAAGGGAACGTGATGTTCGTGTCACTCCATCGAGGGATCGAACAGGTATACGAGACTGGACTAGCATAAGGAATCATGAGGGTGGCGTTACATCGGCTCTACCAGGCCTCGGTACGCTCTGACCGGCGACCGACGCCGTGCCCTCACTCCACGGGGCCAGATGTGAAATTCAGCGAGGAGCGAACCGCGTGACCGCCGAAACGTCCGTGCCGTCCACAGCGCTGCTGACCGCAGAGCGTGACGGCTCCAACTACACCGCGCGGCACCTGCTCGTCCTTGAAGGTCTCGAAGCGGTCCGCAAGCGCCCGGGTATGTACATCGGGTCCACCGACAGCCGCGGTCTGATGCACTGCCTCTGGGAGATCATCGACAACTCCGTCGACGAGGCCCTCGGCGGCTACTGCGATCACATCGAGGTCATCCTCCACGACGACGGCTCCGTCGAGGTCCGCGACAACGGCCGGGGCATCCCGGTCGACGTGGAGCCCAAGACCGGGCTCTCCGGGGTGGAGGTCGTCCTCACCAAGCTGCACGCCGGCGGCAAGTTCGGCGGCGGCTCCTACGCCGCCTCCGGCGGTCTGCACGGCGTCGGCGCCTCCGTGGTCAACGCCCTCTCCGCCCGGCTCGACGTCGAGGTGGACCGCAACAGCGCCACCCACTCGATCAGCTTCCGCCGGGGCGTCCCCGGCATGTTCACCGAGCCGGGCCCCGACGCGCCCTTCGACCCGGCCAACGGGCTGCTGAAGGGCAAGCGGGTCCCCAGGAACCGCACCGGCACCCGCGTGAGGTACTGGGCCGACCGCCAGATCTTCCTCAAGGAGGCCAAGCTCTCCCTGGAGACGCTGCACCAGCGCGCCCGCCAGACCGCCTTCCTCGTCCCCGGTCTGACCATCGTGGTGCGCGACGAGCGCGATCTGGAGGGTGAGGGCAAGAGCCAGGAGATCTTCCGCTTCGACGGCGGGATCAGCGAGTTCTGCGAGTACCTCGCCCAGGACCGGGCCGTCTGCGACGTGCTGCGCCTGACCGGCACGGGCACCTTCAAGGAGACTGTCCCCGTCCTCGACGACCGGGGCCACATGACCCCGACCGAGGTCACCCGGGAGCTGGGCGTCGACATCGCGCTGCGCTGGGGCACCGGCTACGACAGCCGGATCAGGTCGTTCGTGAACATCATCGCCACCCCGAAGGGCGGCACCCATGTCACCGGCTTCGAACGCGCGGTGACCCGGACGATGAACGAGGCGCTCCGCTCCGCGAAGCTGCTGCGCGTCGCCGAGGACGACATCGTCAAGGACGACGCCCTGGAGGGCCTCACCGCCGTGGTGACGGTCCGGCTGGCCGAGCCGCAGTTCGAGGGCCAGACCAAGGAGGTCCTGGGCACTTCGGCGGCCAACAGGATCGTCGCCAATGTCGTCGCCAAGGAGCTGAAGGCGTTTCTGACGTCGACCAAGCGCGACGCCAAGGCCCAGGCCCGGGCCGTGATGGAGAAGGCCGTCGCCGCGGCGCGCACCCGGATCGCGGCCCGTCAGCACAAGGAGGCGCAGCGCCGCAAGACGGCCCTGGAGTCCTCCTCGCTGCCCGCGAAGCTGGCCGACTGCCGCAGCGACGACGTGGAGCGCAGCGAGCTGTTCATCGTCGAGGGGGACTCCGCCCTCGGTACCGCCAAGCTCGCCCGGAACAGCGAGTTCCAGGCGCTGCTGCCGATCCGGGGCAAGATCCTCAACGTTCAGAAGTCCTCCGTCTCGGACATGCTGAAGAACGCCGAGTGCGGTGCGATCATCCAGGTCATAGGGGCCGGCTCGGGCCGGACCTTCGACATCGACGCCGCGCGCTACGGCAAGATCGTCCTGCTGGTCGACGCCGATGTCGACGGCGCCCACATCCGCTGTCTGCTGCTGACGCTCTTCCAGCGCTACATGCGCCCGATGGTCGAGGCGGGCCGGGTCTTCGCCGCCGTGCCGCCGCTGCACCGGATCGAGCTGGTCCAGCCCAGGAAGGGCCAGGACAAGTACGTCTACACCTACTCCGACAACGAACTGCGCCAGACCCTGCTGGAGTACCAGCGCAAGAACATCCGCTACAAGGACTCCATCCAGCGCTACAAGGGCCTCGGAGAGATGGACGCCGACCAGCTGGCCGAGACCACGATGGACCCGCGCCACCGCACCCTGCGCCGGATCAACATCGGCGACCTGGAGTCCGCCGAGGGCGTCTTCGATCTGCTGATGGGCAATGAGGTGGCGCCCCGCAAGGAGTTCATCACCAGCTCCGCCGCCACCCTGGACCGCTCCCGCATCGACGCCTGAGCACCTGGTGCCCGGCTCCCGGGGCCCGGACGGCAGAGCCCCCGCACCCGGTCACGGGCGCCGGGGCTCCGCCGTCCGGGGGCCGGCTAGCCGCTCGCCGACCAGAGGTAGCGGTGCTCCGGGCGCCCTGTCTCGCCGTATTTGAGACTGAGCCGCACCCGGCCCGTGCGCTCCAGCAGCTTCAGATACCGCTGAGCGGTCTGGCGGCTCACACCCGAGCGGTCCGCGATCTCCTGGGTCGAGAGCGCACCCTCGGCCGCCAGCAGCACCTGACGCACCACCTCGGCGGTGGTGGGGGAGTGGCCCTTGGGCAGATCGGGGGCGATCGAGCCGGCCGACAGGGCGCCGAAGATCCGGTCCACCTCGGCCTGTTCCGCCTCGCCGCCGCTGCCGAGGGTGCGGCGGAGCCCCGCGTACGCCTCCAGTTTGGCGCGCAGCCCCGCGAAGTTGAACGGTTTCACCAGGTACTGGAGCGCCCCGTGGCGCATGGCGGCCTGGACCGTCGCCACATCGCGGGCCGCCGTCACCATGATCACATCGGTGTGGTGGCCGAGCCGGCGGAGCTCCCGGACGACCGCGAGACCGTTGCCGTCCGGCAGATAGTGGTCCATGAGCACCAGGTCCACCGGGCAGTCGGCGATCCGGGCCAGCGCCTCGGCGGCCGAGTGGGCCTTGGCCGCGACCCGGAAGCCCGGCACCTTGGCGACATAGGCCGCGTTGATCCCCGCCACCCTGAGGTCGTCGTCCACGACCAGGACATCGATCGGCTCGCCGTCCGCTCCGCCGCCGGGCTCCCGCGCGCCGCCCCGCACCGGTCCCCGGCTCGGTCCGTCGGTCATGGCGCCTCCCCGGCTGCGGCGGGCTCGGGATCGGTGAGCTCGTTCAGCGCCTCGGGCAGGACGACGATGAACTCCGCCCCGCCGCCGTCCGCCTCGCGCACCCGGGCGCTGCCGCCCTGCCGTTCCGCGAGCCGGCGCACCAGCGCGAGCCCGAGGCCCCGCTTGCCGTGGGCGGGCAGCTCCTTGGTGGACCAGCCCTCGGTGAAGATCAGTTCGCGCTGCTCGGCCGGGACCCCGGGGCCGCTGTCCGCGACCCGGAGCACGGCGGTCCGGCCCTGGGAGTACATCTCCACCTCGATCAGCGGATCGGGGGAGCCGGCCGCGGCGTCCATGGCGTTGTCGACGAGATTGCCGACGACCGTGACCAGACCGCGCGGATCGACCAGCCGGTCGGGCAGCAGGGTGTCCGGGGCGATGCGCAGCGGGACGCCGCGTTCGGCCGCCACGGTCGCCTTGCCCACCAGCAGCGAGGCCAGCAGTGGGTCGTGCACCTTCTCGGTGACCTGCTCGGCGGTGGCCCGGTGCACCCCCACCACCTCGGTCACGAAGTCCACGGCCTCGTCGTGCATCTCCAGCTCCAGCAGACCGAGCAGGGTGTGCAGCCGGTTGGCGTGCTCATGGTCCTGGGCGCGCAGGGCGTCGATCAGACCGTGGGTGGAGTCGAGTTCGCGGCCCAGCTGCTCCACCTCGGTGCGGTCGCGCAGGGTGGCGACGGCACCGCCCTCGTCGGTGGGCATCCGGTTGGCTATCAGGACGCGGTGTCCGCGTACGGTCACGAGATCCTCGCCGCTGACCCGTCCGGTGAGCACATCGGTGGTGCGGCCCTCGCCCAGTACCTGGTCGAGGGGGAGCCCCCGGCTGTTGGTCTCCAGTCCCAGCAGCCGCTGGGCCTCGTCGTTCATCAGCCGGATACGGCCCGAGGCGTCCAGTGCCACGACGCCCTCACGGATGCCGTGCAGCATGGCCTCCCGCTCCGCGAGCAGTGCGGAGATATCGGAGAAGGCCAGGTCGTGGGTCTGCCGCTGGAGCCTGCGGGAGATCAGATAGGCGGCGAGCGCACCGGCGGCGAGCGCTCCGCCCGCGTACAGCAGCAGGCCGGGTATCGCCGAGAAGAGCCGGTCGCGCACGCTGTCGTACTCGATGCCGACGGAGACCGCCCCGACGATCAGACCGCTCTCGTCGCGCAGGGGGACCTTGCCCCGGGCCGAGCGGCCGAGGGTGCCGTTGTCGATCTCCATCACGGCGCGGCCCGCGAGGGCGGGGCTGGGGTCGGTGGAGACCACCCGGCCGATCTGCTCGGGTGAGGTGTGCGACCAGCGCACTCCGCCCATGTCCATGATCACGACATATTCGGCGTCGGTCGCCCGGCGTATCCGCTCGGCCTCGGACTGGATGGGCCCGTCGGCCGTCGGGCCGGTGCTGACCAGCTTGCCGGCGATCTCCGTGGACGCGGCGGTCTGGGCGATGGCGAGCGCCCGGCGCATGGCCTGGTCGTCGAGCTGGGCGCTGAGCGGCGCGAGGAAGAAGCCGGTGGCCAGCACGGTGACGCCGGTGGCGATGGCGAGCTGCATCAGCAGGACCTGCGAGAAGACCCGCTGCGGCCAGCCGAACCGACGGCGTCTGGGCGGGGCGGACGGTTCGGGTCTCATGTCTAGGAACGGTAGACGGAGCGCGGGGCTTTCCGAAATCTGCGGAGGGGGGAGCCTGCCGGCGGGCGGGGCGGGGGTGGGTTCGCGGGGCGGTCGGCCTGGGGGTGGGGTGCGTCCCGGCAGGGGTGCGTCCCGGCTCGGGTGCGTCCTGGCCGGGGTGCCTCCGGGCTCGGGTGCGCCCCGGCTGGGGTGCTTCCCGACCGGGTCCGGTTCGGCCGGGTTGTGGTTCGGCCCGGTCCGGCCCGGCTGTCCCGTGCCGTTGTGCCGGTCGGGGGGCCGGCGGCCCGGGGAGCGCGGGCGCGCCCATGGCTCCGCCGGTGTGCCCGCGGGCCGCTGAACCGTTCCCCCGGTCCGGCCCGGCCCTGGCTCCCCGGCCCGGCCCTGGCTCCCCGGCCCGGCCCTGGCTTCCGGGCCCGGCCCTGGCTTCCGGGCCCGCCACTTGGTCCCGGTCCTTGGTCACCAGGTCCCTGGCCCCCTGGCTCCGGAGCCCGTCGCTTGGTCCGGGTCCTTGCCCCCGGGTCCTTGGCCCCCTGGCCCATCGCTTGCCCTTGGCCCCCGGGTCCGGTGGCCGGTCCGGGCGGTGGGTCCGAAGGCGGTGAGGGCAGTGATCGTGGTCCCCGGCCCCTTGCCCCCGGCACTTGGCCGGCCGGCCGGGTCCGGCACCGGCGCGGGGCTGTGATCGTGGTTCCCGGTCCCCGTCAGGGCCGGGGTGGTGCCGGGGGTGGCAGAGGGAGGGGCGGGCGGGGGCCGGTGTAGTGGCCGCTCGGGCGCAGTCGCAGGGCGCCCTCCTCGTACTCCTCCAGCGCATGGGCGATCCACCCCGCCGTGCGGGCGACCGCGAAGACCGTCTCCCCCGCCTCGGGACGCATCCCCGACGCCACCGACAGCACGGCCAGCGCCAGATCGACATTGGCCCACTGCTCCGTCCGGCGCGCCGCCACCGCCTCGATCGCGTGGGCCGCCTCCAGGGCCTCCCGCGCGGCCGGAACCCCGGCCAGCGCGCCGAAGAGGGCCTCGGCCCGGGGGTCGCGGCCGGGGTAGAGATGGTGCCCGAGCCCCGGCACCCGGCGGCCGGAACGCAGCTGGTCCGCGACCACGGGGCCCGCGGCACCCCGTTCCAGCACCTCGGTCAGGGTCCTGTGCGCCAGCCCGCTGGCGGCCCCGTGCAGCGGCCCGTCGAGCGCGCCCAGGCCCGCGGAGACCGCGGCGTACGGATGGGCCCGGGTCGACGCCGCCACCCGTACGGCCAGCGTCGACGCGGCCAGATCGTGGTCGATGAGCAGCGCGAGCGCCATGTCCAGGGCCCGCAGGGACGCCTCGTCGGGCTCCCGGGCGGTCAGCCGGGTCCACAGGCGGGCGGCGATGAGCCGCTCCGCGCCGGCCCCACCCGCCCCGGCCCGGGCGCCCCCGGCCTCCGGTCCTCCTCCGGCGGCCGGCGGCAGCGCGTCGACCAGCGTCGGGATCATGATCCGGGCGCTGCCGAGCACCGCGTCCCGGCCGAGGTCGAAACGGACCGGGTCCATGACCGCCGCGGCGATCACCGCCGCCCGCAGCCGGTCCGCCGACCCGCTGCCCGGGGGCAGCGCCCCGACCGCGCGCCGCGCCGCCGCGAGGGTCTCCGGCGGCGCGGTGAACCGGGTCCCGGTGCGCAGGGTGCCGGTCCAGAGCCAGTCCGCGATCTCCTCGTAGTGGTGGTGCCGGGCCAGCTCACCGGCGTCGACCCCGCGGAACCAGCACCGTCCCCCGTCGATGAGGGTGATGCCGGTACGGATCTGCTGGAGGCCGCCCCCGCCCGGCGCGGGCTCCCTGCGGCTCCTGCGGGCGAGCGCCCCGACCTCCGCCGCGTCGAAGGTGCTGCCGCGCCCGCCCGGATCGCGGCGGCTGGTGAGCTGGCCCCGGCTGACGTACGCGTACAGCGTCGCGGGCTTCACTCCCAGCCGCTCGGCCGCCTCCCGGGTGGTCAGCCGCTCCCCGGCCGCCGCACCGTCGCCCGCACTGCTCTGATCCGCCATGAGGTCACCGTACACACTCCATCCATATATTGATTCAATCAATATTGACACTCGTTGAGTCAAGAGTGGAGAGTCGAATCAATCGTGACCGAGGAGACCTCCATGCACTCCACCACCGCATCCGCATCCGCATCCGTCGCCGTGCCGCGCGGGCTCGCGGGCGTCGTCGTCACCGACACCGCGCTCGGCGACGTCCGGGGCCGCGAGGGCTTCTACCACTACCGCCAGTACTCGGCCGCCGAGCTGGCCCGGAGCCGGGGCTTCGAGGACATCTGGCATCTGATGTTCCACGGACATCTGCCGGACGCCGCCGAGCGCGCCGCCTTCCTCGCGCGCACCGCCTCCCTGCGCCGGCTCCCCGACGAGGTGCGCGCGGCGCTGCCCGCCATCGCCCGGGCGAGCGCCCCCTCCGGCCCGCTCGCCGGGCTGCGCACCGCGCTCTCCCTGCTCGGCGCCGCTGCGGGCCTGCGGCCGGTGTACGACCTCGCCCCCGAGGAGCGCCGCGCCGACGCGCTCGCCGCCTGTGCCGCCGTACCGACGCTGCTCACCGCGCTGCACCGGCTGGGCGAGGGGCTGGAGCCCGTCGAGCCGCGCGCGGACCTCCCGTACGCCGCCAACTACCTCTACATGCTCACCGGCACCGAACCGGACCCCGTGCGGGCGCGCGCGGTCGAGCAGTACCTCAACTCCACCGTCGACCACGGCTTCAACGCCTCCACCTTCACCGGGCGGGTGATCGCCTCCACCGGGGCCGATGTGGTGGCGGCGCTGACCGGTGCCATCGGCGCGCTCTCCGGGCCGCTGCACGGCGGCGCGCCCAGCCGCGCCCTGGACACCCTCGACGCGATCGGGACCCCCGGCCGCAGCCGGTCCTGGATCAGGGAGCGGGTCCTGGCGGGCGACCGGATCATGGGCTTCGGCCACCCCGTGTACCGCACCGAGGACCCGCGCTCACGGATGCTGCGGACCATCGCGGAGGAGTTCGGCGGCCCCCTGGTGGAGCTGGCCGTCCAGGTGGAGCGGGACGTGGTCGACCTCCTCGCCGAGCTGAAGCCGGGGCGGGAGCTGCACACCAACGTGGAGTTCTACGCCGGAGTGGTCATGGAGCTGTGCGGGCTGCCGCGCCAGATGTTCACCCCGACCTTCTGTGCGGCCCGGGTGATCGGCTGGAGCGCCAATATCCTGGAGCAGTCGGCGGACTCGAAGATCATCCGCCCGGCGGCCCGCTACACGGGCCCGCCCCCGCCGCAGCCCGTGCCCGCAGTCTGAGAGAGGCCCCAGGTGAGTCCCGTCCCCCCGCCGAGCAGGCAGATCCCCGTCATCGTCCTCGCGGGCTTCCTCGGATCGGGCAAGACCACCTTGCTCAACCATCTGCTCCGGGCGAGCCGGGGCACCCGGATCGGCGCGATCGTCAATGACTTCGGCTCCATCGAGATCGACGCCATGACCGTGGCCGGCCAGCTCGGCGACTCCACCGTCTCCCTCGGGAACGGCTGTCTGTGCTGTGCTGTCGACGCCGGCGAACTCGATGTCTTCCTGGAGAAGCTCGCCCGGCCCGCCGCCCGCCTCGATGTGATCGTGATCGAGGCGAGCGGCCTCGCCGAACCGCAGGAACTCGTCCGGATGGTCCTCGCCAGCGAGAACGAGCGGATCGTGTACGGAGGACTGGTCGAGGTCGTCGACGCGGCCGAGTTCGAGGCCACGCGCGAGCGCCACCCCGAGATCGACCGGCATCTCGCCGTCGCCGACCTCGTCGTCCTCAACAAGACGGACCGGGTGGACGCCGCCGCGCTCGCCCGGCTGCGCGGACTGCTCGGCCCGGGGGCCGCGGTGGTCGACGCGGTGTACGGGAGGGTCGATCCGGAGCTGCTCCTCGACCGCCGGCCGAGCGCGGAGCGCGTGGGCCAGCTCGCCTTCGAGGACCTGCTGGAGGAGGAGGGGCCGGAGGGGGCCGCCGGGGGCGGCGCGGGGCACGCGGGGCATCTGCACACCGCGTACGAGAGCGTGGCGTTCACCACCCCCGATCCCCTGCACCCCCGGCGGCTGCTGGACTTCCTCGACACCCGTCCCGAGGGGCTCTACCGGATCAAGGGGTTCGTCGACTTCGGCGCCGCCGACCCGGACCACCGCTACGCCGTCCACGCCGTCGGCCGGTTCCTGCGCTTCTACCCCGAGCCCTGGCCCGCCGGCGCCGAGCGCCTCACCCAGCTCGTGCTGATCGGCTCGGGCGTCGACGGCCCCGCCCTGCTGGCGGAACTCGGCTCCGCCCGCGCGGACGGACCGCGTGACGCCCCCGACGAGCGCAGCATGTGGGGCGTCCTGCGGTATGTGCCCCGGCCGTCCGGGGCGTCCGACGAGGTGCCGGTGCCGGAGGAGGTCCCGCTGTACGAGGAGGTGCCGGCGCGGCGGGACGGCTGAGCCCCTCCGCGCCGCGCGCCGCAGACCGCCGGACCCGGGCCCAGGCACGGACCCGGGCCCAGGCACGGACCCGGGCACGGGCACGGACCCGGGCCCGCACACCGCTAGGTCGCCGGCCCCGCCAGCACCGCCACCACCGAATCGGGCGGGGTGCCCGAGCCGTCGCGGCGCGGGTCCGGCTCCGGCAGCCCCGCCGGGGTGCCGTTCTGCTGGGAGGCTCTCGCCGGGGCCGGTCCCGCCCAGGCCAGCAGCAGATGGTCCTCGCCCTTGAGGAAGCGCTGACACCGCACTCCGCCCGTCGCCCGGCCCTTGCGCGGATACTGGTCGAACGGGGTGAGCTTCACCGAGGTGGCCGAGTCGTCCAGCGCGCCGGTCGAGCCGGCGGCCGTGAACACCACCGCGTCCGCGGCCGGGTCCACCGCCGTGAACGAGAGCACCCGGGCGCCGTCCGCCAGCTTGATGCCGGCCATGCCGCCCGCCGCCCGGCCCTGCGGCCGGACCTGCGCGGCCGGATAGCGCAGCAACTGCGCGTCGGACGAGATGAAGACGAGATCCTCCTCGCCGGTGCGCAACTCGGCCCCGCCGACGATCCGGTCGCCGTCCTTGAGGGTGATGACCTCCAGCTCCTCCTTGTTCGCCGGATAGTCGGGCACCACGCGCTTGACGACGCCCTGGAGGGTGCCGAGCGCCAGCCCCGGCGACGACTCCTCCAGCGTGGTGAGACAGACCACCGTCTCGTCCGGCTCCAGGGAGAGGAACTCCGACATCGGCGCCCCGCCCGAGAGGGTGGGCGCGGCGGCGGTCTGCGGCAGCTGCGGCAGATCGATCACCGCGAGCCGCAGCAGCCGGCCGGCCGAGGTCACCGCGCCCACATCGGCGCGCGCGGTCGCCAGGACCGCCGAGACGATCAGATCGTGCTTGGCGCGCTTGGCCCCCGGCTCCGGCAGCGGCTCGCCCGTGGCCGTGCGCGCCAGCAGCCCGGTGGAGGAGAGCAGCACCCGGCACGGGTCGTCGGCGACCTCCAGGGCCACCGCGGCGACCGGGGCGGCCCCCGACTCCAGCAGGACCGTGCGCCGCTCGGTGGTGAACTTCTTGGCCACCGCCGCCAGCTCGCCCGAGACCAGCTTGCGCAGCTCACCGTCCGACTCCAGGATGCGGGTCAGCGCCTCGATCTCGCCGGTCAGCCGGTCGCGCTCGCTCTCCAGCTCGATCCGGTCGAACTTGGTGAGCCGCCGCAGCGGGGTGTCCAGGATGTACTGGGTCTGGATGTCGCTGAGGGAGAAGCGCTCGATCAGCCGCTCCTTCGCCTGCGCCGAGTTCTCGCTGGAGCGGATGACGCGGATCACCTCGTCGATGTCCACCAGCGCGACGAGCAGACCCTCCACCAGGTGCAGCCGGTCCCGGCGCTTGGTGCGGCGGAACTCGCTGCGCCGGCGCACCACGGTGAAGCGGTGGTCGAGATAGACCTCCAGCAGCTCCTTGAGGCCCAGGGTCAGCGGCTGGCCGTCGACCAGCGCCACATTGTTGATGCCGAAGGACTCCTCCATCGGCGTCAGCTTGTAGAGCTGCTCCAGCACGGCCTCCGGCACGAAGCCGTTCTTGATCTCGATCACCAGCCGCAGCCCGTGGGAGCGGTCGGTGAGGTCCTTGACATCGGCGATGCCCTGGAGCTTCTTCGAGCCGACCAGGTCCTTGATCTTCGCGATCACCTTCTCCGGCCCCACCGAGAACGGCAGTTCGGTGACGACCAGGCCCTTGCGGCGCGGGGTGACGTCCTCGACCGTGGCCGTGGCGCGGATCTTGAAGGTGCCCCGGCCCGACGCGTAGGCGTCCTTGATGCCGGCCAGGCCCACGATCCGGCCGCCGGTCGGCAGGTCGGGCCCCGGGATGAAGCGCATCAGCGCCTCCAGGTCGGCGCCCGGGTACCGGATCAGATGGCGGGCGGCGGCGATGACCTCGCCCAGATTGTGCGGCGGCATATTGGTCGCCATGCCGACCGCGATCCCGGACGATCCGTTGACCAGCAGATTCGGATACGCCGCCGGAAGGGCGACGGGCTCCCGCTCCTGGCCGTCGTAGTTCGGCGCGAAGTCGACCGTGTCCTCGTCGATGGACTCCGTCATCAGCGAGGTGGCGTCCGCCATCCGGCACTCGGTGTACCGCATGGCGGCGGGCGGGTCGTCATTGCCCAGGGAGCCGAAGTTCCCGTGGCCGTCGACCAGGGGGACGCGCATGGAGAAGGGCTGGGCCATCCGCACCAGCGCGTCGTAGATCGACGCGTCGCCGTGGGGGTGGAGCTTGCCCATGACCTCGCCCACGACCCGGGCGCACTTCACATAGCCGCGGTCGGGGCGCAGGCCCATCTCGTTCATCTGGTAGACGATGCGGCGCTGGACCGGCTTCATGCCGTCCCTGGCGTCGGGCAGGGCACGGGAGTAGATCACCGAGTAGGCGTACTCAAGGAAGGAGCCCTGCATCTCGTCGACGACGTCGATGTCGAGAATGCGCTCCTCGAAATCTTCGGGCGGCGGGGTTTTCGTGCTGCGGCGGGCCATCGCGGCTGCTGCTCCTTCACGTACCGGATCGGGAACTGACGCCGACCATTGTGGACCGTCCCGCTGACAACGCCCGACACGACCCGGGGTCGCGGGCCTCCACCGCGCGCCCCGGAGCGGGTCCGGCACCGGCCGGGGGAGCGGCCCGGCACCCTCGGGGAAGCGTCCGGAGACCGGAACGAGACCAAACGAGACCAAAGGAGAGCACCGGTGCGCCGGGAACTTCGCCAGGTGTCAGCCCGCTTGCATACAGTGGCAGTGCTGGGAAAACAACACCCACAGCATCGCGATCGAAGGGACGTACATGCCCATGGGTCACACGGCCACAGCGCAGGCCGGTTCGGGCGGCCTGACAGCGACGGAGCACCGGCTGGCCAATGGCCTGCGCGTGGTGCTCTCCGAGGACCATCTGACGCCGGTCGCCGCGGTCTGCCTCTGGTACGACGTGGGCTCGCGTCACGAGGTCAAGGGCCGTACCGGACTCGCCCACCTCTTCGAGCACCTGATGTTCCAGGGTTCCAAGCAGGTCCACGGCAACGGCCACTTCGAGCTGGTGCAGGGCGCCGGTGGTTCGCTCAACGGCACCACCAGCTTCGAGCGCACCAATTATTTCGAGACCATGCCCACCCACCAGCTGGAGCTGGCGCTCTGGCTGGAGGCCGACCGGATGGGCTCCCTCCTCGCCGCGCTCGACGACGAGTCGATGGAGAACCAGCGCGACGTCGTCAAGAACGAGCGCCGTCAGCGCTACGACAACGTCCCGTACGGCACCGCCTTCGAGAAGCTGACCGCCCTCTCCTACCCCGAGGGCCATCCTTACCACCACACCCCCATCGGCTCCATGGCCGATCTGGACGCGGCGACCCTCGACGACGCCCGCGCCTTCTTCCGTACGTACTACGCGCCGAACAACGCCGTGCTCTCCGTTGTCGGGGACATCGACCCGGAGCGGACCCTCGCCTGGATCGAGAAGTACTTCGGTTCGATCCCCTCCCACGACGGCAAGCAGCCCCCGCGCGACGGCTCCCTCCCGGAGAACATCGGCGAGCAGCTGCGCGAGGTCGTGGAGGAGGACGTCCCGGCGCGGGCGCTGATGGCCGCCTACCGGCTCCCGCACGACGGCACCCGCGAGTGCGACGCCGTCGATCTGGCGCTCACGGTGCTCGGCGGCGGCGAGTCCTCCCGGCTGCACAACCGGCTGGTCCGCAGGGACCGCACCGCCGTCGCGGCCGGCTTCGGGCTGCTGCGGCTCGCCGGGGCCCCCTCGCTGGGCTGGCTGGACGTGAAGACCTCCGGCGGCGTCGAGGTCCCGCAGATCGAGACCGCCGTCGACGAGGAGCTGGCCCGGTTCGCCGATGAGGGCCCGACCCCCGAGGAGATGGAGCGCGCCCAGGCCCAGCTGGAGCGCGAGTGGCTGGACCGCCTCTCCACCGTCGCGGGCCGCGCCGACGAACTCTGCCGGTACGCGGTGCTCTTCGGGGACCCGCAGCTGGCGCTGACCGCCGTCGACCGGGTCCTCGACATCACCGCCGACGAGGTGCGCGCGGTCGCCGCGGCCCGGCTGCGCCCCGACAACCGGGCGGTGCTGGTGTACGAGCCGGTGGCCGCCGACGCCGATGCCGACGACCCGTCCGACACGACCGAGCAGAGCGACGACGAAGAAGGGGCGCGCCAGTGACCGACGCCGCCGAGCCGCTGACCACCATGGAGTTCCACCCGCAGCCGCAGGCCGGGGAGGCCAGGCCCTGGGCGTTCCCCGCCCCCGACCGCGGCACCCTGGACAACGGCCTGACCGTGCTGCGCTGTCACCGCCCCGGACAGCAGGTCGTGGCGGTCGAGGTCTCCCTCGACGCGCCGCTCGACGCCGAGCCCGAGGGCCTCGACGGCATTGCCACGATCATGGCGCGGGCGCTCTCGGAGGGCACCGACAAGCGCTCCGCCGAGGAGTTCGCCGCCGAGCTGGAGCGGTGCGGCGCCACGCTCGACGCACACGCCGACCACCCCGGTGTCCGGGTCTCGCTGGAGGTCCCGGTCTCCCGGCTGCCCAAGGCGCTCGGGCTGGTGGCCGAGGCCCTGCGGGCCCCCGCGTTCCTCGACACCGAGATCGAGCGGCTGGTGCGCAACCGGCTGGACGAGATCCCGCACGAGACGGCCAACCCGGGCCGCCGGGCCGCCAAGGAGCTGTACCGGCAGCTCTTCCCGGAGTCCCTGCGGATGTCCCGTCCGCGCCAGGGCACCGAGGAGACCGTCGCCCGGATCGACGCGGCGGCCGTGCGCGCCTTCTACGAGGCGCATGTCCGCCCCGCCACCGCCACCGCGGTGATCGTCGGCGATCTCGCCGAGGTCGATGTCGACGCCGTGCTCGCCGAGACCCTCGGCGAGTGGACGGGCGACACCGCGGACCTGCGCCCCGTGCCGGCGGTCACCGCCGACGACACCGGCCGGGTGGTCGTCGTGGACCGCCCCGGCGCGGTCCAGACCCAGGTGCTGATCGGACGGGTCGGCGCGGACCGCCACGACCGGGTCTGGCCCGCCCAGGTGCTCGGCACCTACTGCCTCGGCGGCACGCTGACCTCCCGGCTCGACCGGGTGCTCCGCGAGGAGAAGGGCTACACCTACGGTGTGCGCGCCTTCGGCCAGGTGCTGCGCTCCGCCCCGGACGGCTCGGGCGTCTCCCTGCTCGCCATCAGCGGCTCGGTGGACACCCCCAACACCGGCCCGGCCCTCGACGATCTGTGGAAGGTGCTGCGGACCCTGGCGGCCGGCGGGCTCACCGACGCCGAGCGGGATGTGGCGGTGCAGAACCTGGTGGGCGTCGCCCCGCTGAAGTACGAGATGGCCGCCTCCGTCGCGGGCACGCTGGCCGACCAGGTCGAGCAGCACCTCCCCGACGACTACCAGGCCCAGCTCTACGTCCGGCTGGCCGAGACCGGCACGGTGGAGGCGACGGTCGCGGTGGTCAACGCCTTCCCGCAGGACCGGCTGGTCACGGTCCTGGTGGGGGACGCCGCGCAGATCGCGGAGCCCGTCAAGGCCCTCGGTATCGGTGAAGTGACCGTCGTCACCGGCTGATCGGGACGGATGAGGGAACCCCGGCGGCCACGGGTGCCGGGGTTCCCTCATCTGGCTGCCATATGTCCCTTTTGATCGTTTGTCATGGGGAAGATGCCTTTCTGGGCTGTGGCATGTGCAACAAAAGCAGCTCTTTGTTTGGCGGAGGGAAGATCCCGCGCTTAGCGTCGGTCCGGCTGTTCGCCCGCACGACGCCGCACCCGTGGCACGGGCAGCCATCGCCGAATCCCCCAGGGCGCGAGTCCGGGGAACCGGGGACCCACCGTCCCAGGGGTGAATCGAGCGCCTTCGCCGCCATGCGGAGGGGCCCGTAGGAGACCTTCCTGCTCCGAACCCGTCAGCTAACCCGGTAGGCGAGAAGGAAGGAAAGGACCAGCCTCTCCATGGCGTTGACCCGCCCCACCGGGAAACACCGTGCGCCTGGCCGGATGACGCGCAGAAGCGCGAGCATCGCCGGTGTCGCCACCCTCGCCACCACCGGAGTCTGCGGAACCCTCGCCGCCCCGGCCCACGCCGCCGGATCGGGCGCGCCGTCCCTGGAGGACACCGGATCGCTGATGATCATCAGCGCCGACGCCGACGCGGACTCCCTCGCCGACGAGGTCGCCGACCAGGCGGCCACCCAGAAGTCCGCGGCCGTCGCCCGGGTCCAGGCCGCCGAGGAGGCCCAGCGCAGGGCCGACGAGCGGGCCCGTGAGGCCCGTGCGGCCGAGGAGCGCGCCGCCCGTGAGGCAGAGCGCCGCCGGCTCAACACCTTCCAGTCCCCCGTCGCCGGTTCCCATGTCTCCACCGGCTACCGCGCCGGCGGCTCCCTCTGGTCCTCCGGCAGCCACTCCGGCATCGACTTCCACGCCCCCCACGGCACCCCCGTGATGTCGGTCGGCATGGGCACGGTCGTGGAGGCGGGCTGGGGCGGCGCCTATGGCAACAACGTCGTCATCAGGATGAACGACGGCTCCTACACCCAGTACGGCCATCTGGCGTCCATCGGTGTCACGGCGGGCCAGAGCGTCGTGGCGGGCCAGCAGATCGGCCTCGCGGGCTCCACGGGCAACTCCACCGGGCCCCACCTCCACTTCGAGGCCAGAGGCGGCGCCGACTACGGCTCCGACATCGACCCGGTCGCCTATCTGCGCGCCCACGGAGTCTCCCTCTGACACCACCGCGCCGGGCCCGGCGGCGTCCCGTCGGACGCCCGGCGCCCCCGGAGCGCGGCCGGCCCGCACCGTCATCCCACCGAAGGCCCCGGCGGCAGCGCGCCGGGGCCTTCGGCGTGCCGCCGCCCGGTCCGGGGCTGCGGCCGGGTGGCGGCCGGGGTGGCGGCCGGAAGGAATCCCCGGCCGTCGAGAGGCCATCGGAAAACGGGGGCCGCTGCAATAGAGTCGCCGAACAGACGTCAGACCGGCTGCGTTCCACGCGGAGTGAGCGGATGAAGGCGGAGGTTCGGTGATGCGCGTTCCCGCGCACTCGGTAGGCACGGCGCTCCGCGACGACATCGTCTCCGGGGTGTTCCCGCGCGGCGGCCGGCTCGCGGAGGAGCAGCTCGCCCGCCGCTACGGAGTCTCCCGCATCCCGGTGCGCGAGGCCCTGCGCACCCTGGAGTCCGAGGGCTTTGTCGTCATCCGCAGACACGCCGGTGCCCAGGTCGCCGAGCCCACCGAGCAGGAGGCCGCCGATCTGCTGGAGGTCAGGGCGCTGCTGGAGCCGCTGGGCGCGGCCCGCGCCGCCCGGCGGCGCACCGAGGCACACCTCAAGGTGCTGCGCGGCCTGGTCCGCCTCGGCCAGGAGCGGGCCCGCCGGGGGCAGAGCCAGGACCTGCGGGCCCTCGCCGGCTGGTTCCACGAGACCCTGGCCGGGGCCTCCGGGAGCCCGGGGCTGATCGCGCTGCTCACCCAGCTCCGGCACAAGATCGCCTGGATGTACGCGGTGCAGCCGCCGGCCGAGCCCGCGGCGTCCTGGGCCGAGTACGGGGCGATCGTGGACGCGGTGGCGCGCGGGGACGCGGAGCGGGCGCGGGCGCTCACCGCGCTGCACGCCGAGCGCACCGCCGGGGCGCACCGGCTGCGGAGCGCGGAACCGGCTCGCCCGGCGCACCGATCCGTGACGACGGCGCGCGTCCGGAACTAGGGACTGAGTGGGGCTGGGTCCGGTGCCGTGCGGCGCGAGGCGGAGGATGGGGTCACTGCGGGGCGGGCAGGGGTGACGGACGACACCGCGGCGAGGTGCGGTGCCGGGGCGCGCGAGCCCAGCGAGATCCACACGACATACCCCGGCGGAGGGGTGCGACGGCCCGTCACGGCTCTCCGGCGGGCCGCTCAGGGAACGCCGTGCCCGGTGCTCCCGGATTCGGCGGGCGGGGTGCCCTCCCGGCGCCCGGCTGTGCGACGGTGCGGTGGTGTGCCCGGATTCCGTGCCGTGCGGGCCGGACTCCTGCCGGGTGGTCATCCGGACATGCGGTCCCGGGGCCCGGTGTCCGGTGTTCAGTGCCCGGTGTTCGTCCGGGTGTACGGCTCGGAAGCCGGCCGCGTCGGCCGAGACGGTCGTGGGCCGCGCATCCGGCAAGGCGCGGGGCCGGGAACGGCGATGGCCGGGGAGTCCCCGTCGGGGGTTCCCCGGCCACACTGCCCGCGCTATCGGGTCAGACCGTCTCCGGAAGCTCTTCCAGCCCCTCGGCCACCAGCTTGGCCAGCCGGTCCAGGGCGGCTTCCGCGCCCTCCGCGTCGGACGCGAGCACGATCTCCTCGCCGCCCTGGGCGCCCAGGCCCAGCACCGCGAGCATGGAGGCGGCGTTGACCGCGTTGCCGTCGGCCTTGGCGATCGTGACCGGGACGCCGGAAGCCGATGCGGCCCGGACGAAGATGGAGGCGGGTCGGGCGTGAAGGCCCTCGGCCCAGCCGACATGGACGCGGCGCTCAGCCATGGTGTTGCCCTTCAATGAAATCGGTTGTCTAGACCAGTGTGCCATGGTATGAAGATCGACTGCCGCAGGTCCCGGAACGGCGGGCCACCCGGCCCCGGCACCCGGTCCCGACGGCCCTCCCCGCCCCCGTGAACCCCCGCCCGGCGGGAGCGCGCCGTACGCTTTCGGCATGCACACGCGGCCGGAGCAGACCTACCCCGATCACTGGGAAGCGGACGTGGTGCTGCGCGACGGGGGCACCGCGCGCATCCGCCCCATCACCACCGAGGACGCCGAGCGGCTGGTCAGCTTCTACGAGCAGGTCTCGGACGAGTCCAAGTACTACCGCTTCTTCGCGCCCTACCCCCAGCTCTCCGCCAAGGATGTCCACCGGTTCACCCATCACGACTACGTGGACCGGGTGGGGCTCGCGGTCACGGTGGGCGGCGAGTTCATCGCGACCGTCCGCTACGACCGGATCGACGCGCGGGGGCGTCCGGCGAGCGCCCCCGCCGACCGGGCCGAGGTCGCCTTTCTCGTCCAGGACGCCCATCAGGGGCGGGGGGTGGCCTCCGCCCTCCTCGAACACATCGCCGCGGTCGCCCGCGAGCGCGGCATCCGGCGGTTCGCGGCCGAGGTGCTCCCCGCGAACACCAAGATGATCAAGGTGTTCCGGGACGCCGGATTCACCCAGAAGCGCAGCTTCGAGGACGGCTCCGTCCATCTCACCCTCGATCTCGAACCCACCGCGAAGTCCCTCGCCGTGCAGCGCGCCCGGGAGCAGCGGGCCGAGGCCCGCTCCGTGCAGCGGCTGCTCGCCCCCGCGTCGGTCGCGGTGATCGGGACCGGCCGGGAGCCGGGCGGCCTGGGCCGGACCGTGCTGCGCAATCTGCTCGCCGCCGGATACACCGGCCGGGTCCGCGCCGTGAACCTCGCCTTCCCCGCCACCACGCGGGAGGTGGACGGAGTGCCCGCCTTCCGGTCCGTCGCCGACGCCGTGGCCGACGCGGGGGAACCCGTGGACCTCGCGGTCGTCGCGGTTCCGGCGGAGCGGGTGCCCGAGGTGGTCGCCGACTGCGGCGAACACGGGGTGCGCGGGCTCGTGGTGCTCTCCGCCGGCTACGCGGAGAGCGGGGTCGAGGGCCGGGCGCGCCAGCGGGACCTGGTCCGCCAGGCCCGCTCGTACGGGATGCGGATCATCGGCCCGAACTCGTTCGGGATCATCAGCACGGCCGAGTCCGTACGGCTCAACGCCTCGCTCTCGCCGCAGGCGCCGGAGCGGGGACGGATCGGGCTCTTCACCCAGTCCGGGGCGATCGGTATCGCGCTGCTGTCGGGGCTGCACCGCCGCGGGGCGGGGCTGTCCACCTTCATCTCGTCCGGGAACCGGGCGGACGTCTCCGGCAACGACTTCCTCCAGTACTGGTACGAGGACCCGGACACCGATGTCGTCCTGCTCTACCTGGAGTCGATCGGCAACCCGCGCAAGTTCACCCGGCTCGCGCGGCGGACGGCGGCCGTCAAGCCGGTCGTGGTGGTCAAGGGCGCCCGGCACAGCGGCAGCGAGCCGCCCGGGCACGCGGTGGTGGTGACCAGGATTCCGGACGCGGCCGTCGGCGCGCTGCTGCGCCAGGCGGGGGTGATCCGGGTCGACACGGTCACCGAGCTGATCGACGCGGGCCTGCTGCTCGCGGGCCAGCCGCTGCCCGCGGGCCCCCGGGTGGCGATCCTCGGCAACTCCGAGTCGCTCGGGCTGCTGACGTACGACGCCTGCCTCGCGGAGGGGCTGCGGCCGATGCCGCCGCTCGATCTGACCACGGAGGCGACGCCGGCCGACTTCCGGGCCGCGCTCACCCGGGCGCTGGCGGACGAGGGGTGCGACGCCGTGGTGGTGACGGCGATCCCCTGGGTCGGAGAGAACGGCGAGCCGGAGTCGGGCGACGGCGAGGTGCTGGCCGCCGCCCTGCGCGAGGCGGCGGCCTCGGCCCCGGCGAAGCCCGTGGCGGTGGTCCATGTCGAGCTGGGCGGCCTCTCGGCCGCCCTCGCCGCGGTCCGCCCCCCGGCGAGGCCCGCCCCGGACCCCGGCCTTCCGGCTCCGGGCCTTGGCCTTCAGGCTTCGGGCCCCGGCCTTCCGGCTCCGGGGCTTGGCCATCCGGTTTCGGACCCCGGCCCTCCGGCCCCGGACCCCGGCCTTCCGGCTCCGGACTCCGGCCTTCCGGCTCCGGGCCTTGGCCATCCGGTTTCGGACTCCGGCCTTCCCGCCCCGGACCCCGGCCTTCCCGCCCCGGCGGACCCGCTCCGGGACCGGACGGCCCCGGCGACCCCGGACTCCGCGCCGGCGACCGGCCCGGCCGCGCCCGCCGACCCGCCCGCCGACGCGTCCGGAGGCCCGGCCGCGAGCGCTGGCCCGAGCACCGGCTCCGGCCCGGCCACCGGCTCCGGCCCGGCCACCGGCTCCGGCCAGGGCCCCGGCCCCGGCACAGCCGCCGGCCACGGCCCCGGCACAGCCGCGGACACAGCCATGGGCACCGCCCCCCGCGCCCCCGGCAGCGCCCGCATCCCCGCGTACCCCGCCGCCGAGCGGGCCGTCCGGGCGCTGTCGCAGGCGGTGGCGTACGCCCAGTGGCGGCGCGGCGCCGCCGAGCCCGGGACCGTGCCCGCCTACGACGACATCGACGAGAGCGGCGCCGCACGCCAGATTGAACGGCTGCTCCACACGGGCGGCACCGGCACCCTCCCGCCCACCGACGCCCACGAGCTGCTCGCGCGGTACGGCATCGATCTGCTCCCCGCCCTCCCCGCCCCCGGCCCCGACGACGCGGCCCGGGCCGCGCGGGTGCTCGGCTACCCGGTCGCCCTCAAGACCACCGCGCCGCATCTGCGCCACCGCCCCGACCTCGGCGGCGTACGGCTCGACCTCGCCGACGAGGACCGGCTCCGCCGGGCCTACCACGAGCTGACCCATGCCCTCGGCAAGCCCGAGGAGCTGCGCCCCGTCGTCCAGTCCATGGCCCCCCGGGGCGTCGACACCGTCGTCCGGGCCGTCATCGACCCGGCCGTCGGCGCTGTTCTCTCCTTCGGGCTGGCCGGAGCCGCCTCCGAGCTGCTCGGCGACACCTCCCACCGGCTGGTGCCCGCCACCGACCGGGATGTCGCCGAACTCATCCGATCCATCCGGACGGCACCCCTCCTCTTCGGCTGGCGGGGCTCCGCCCCCGTCGACACCCCGGCGCTCGAAGAGCTGCTGCTGCGGGTATCACGGCTGGTCGACGACCATCCGGAGGTGGTGGGAATCAGTCTTGAACCCGTCGTCGTGGCGCAGCACGGCCTCTCCGTCCTCGGTGCGTCGGTCCGGCTCGCGCCCTCCGCGACCTTCACTGACCTGGGGCCGCGCCGTCTGCCCAGCTACTGAGCGGACTGAGCGCTCGGTGCCGCTCCGGCCCCGTAGGATGGACCGCATGGCGAAGACCGGTACGACGACCCAGGGGCTGCGCGCGGCGATCGAGCGCAGCGGCTACTACCCGGCTCTCGTGGCAGAGGCGGTGGAGGCCGCTGTCGGCGGGGAGCAGATCGCGTCGTACCTGGTCCACCAGGAGACCACGTTCGACGCCAATGAAGTGCGCCGCCACGTCACCGTGCTCGTTCTCACCGCCAACCGTTTCATCGTCAGCCACACCGACGAGCAGACGGCCGACTCCAGCTCGCCCACGCCGTACGCGACCACCTCCACCGAGTCCGTGAAGCTCGACCGGATCTCGTCCGTGGTCGTCAGCCGGGTCGTGGCCAACCCGGAGTCGTACACCCCCGGTACGCTGCCCCGCGAGGTCGTCCTCACCATCGGCTGGGGCGCCGTCTCCCGGCTCGACCTGGAGCCCGCCGCCTGCGGCGACCCCAACTGCGAGGCCGACCACGGCTACACGGGCAACTCCACCGCCGACGACCTCAGCCTCCGCGTCAGCGAGGCCGGCGACGGCCCGGACACGGTCCGTCAGACCCTCGTCTTCGCCCAGGCGATCTCCGAGGCGACCGCGGCCACCGGTATCGCCCGCTGATGGTCCAGCCCGCGACGGCCGCCCTCTGGCCCGACGACCCCGAACCGCTCGCGCTCGCCGGCGCCCCCGTCCCCGCGTACGGCGCCGGATCGCTCGCCGATCTGCTGCCGACCCTCGCGGCCGGACAGGGCGTACCGGGGTTCAGCCCGCTCATACCGGAGCTGGGCCCGGCCGACCGCAACTGCGTCTTCCTGATCGACGGCCTCGGCTGGGAGCAGATCCGCAGCCATCCGGACGAGGCGCCCTTCCTCACCTCGCTGCTGCCCACCTCGCGCGGCGGCACCGGGACCCCGATCACCGCCGGCTTCCCCTCCACCACCGCCACCTCGCTCGCCTCCGTCGGCACCGGGCTCCCCCCGGGCGCCCACGGACTGGCCGGCTACAGCGCGCGCAACCCCGCCACCGGTGAGCTGATGAACCAGCTCCGGTGGAAGCCGTACACCGACCCGGGCGCCTGGCAGCCGTATCCGACCGTCTTCCGGCGCGCCCACGAGGCCGGGGTGCACACCGCGCAGGTCTCGTCCCCGGTCTTCGAACAGACCCCGCTCACCAAGGTCGCCCTCAGCGGAGGCACCTTCCACGGCCGGCTCTCCGGCGAGGACCGGATGGACCTCGCCGCCGCCCAGCTCGCCGCCGGTGACCGCTCCCTGGTCTACACGTACTACAGCGAGGTCGACGGCAAGGGCCACCGCTTCGGCATCGACTCCGACGCCTGGCGCGGCCAGCTGATGTACGTCGACCGGCTGGCGCAGCGCCTCGCCGAGCAGCTGCCGCCGCGCGCCGCGCTCTATGTCACCGCCGACCACGGAATGATCGATATCCCCTTCGACGAGGAGTCGCGCATCGACTTCGACGAGGACTGGGAGCTGGGCGCCGGGGTCGCCCTCCTCGGCGGCGAGGGCCGGGCGCGCCATGTGTACGCGGTCCCGGGCGCCGAGGCCGATGTGCTCACCGTCTGGCGCGAGGTGCTGGGCGACAGATTCTGGGTCGCGAGCCGTGCCGAGGCCGTCGAGGCCGGCTGGTTCGGGCCGTCGGTCGACGAGCGGGTGCTCGGCCGGATCGGCGATGTGGTCGCCGCCGCCTGCGCGGATGTGGCGATCACCGCCTCCGTCGCCGAGCCGCACGAGTCGGCGATCGTCGGCATGCACGGCTCGATGACCCCGGTGGAGCAGCTGGTGCCGCTGCTCGAAGTGCGCTCGTAGCGCCCGTCGCGCTCGCACCGTCGCGCCCCTTGATCTGACAACGCCCCGATACAACGATGCCCCGACCCGACGACGCCCCGACACAACGACGCCTCCGCCCTCACGGCGCCCCCGAACCGAAAGGCCCCGACCTCCCATGCCCGAGCTGGTTTTCTTCTCCGGAACGATGGACTGCGGGAAGAGCACTCTGGCACTCCAGATCGGTCACAACCGGTCGGCCCGGGGCCTCCAGGGCGTGATCTTCACCCGGGACGACCGGGCGGGGGAGGGGAAGCTCTCCTCCCGGCTCGGCCTGGTCACGGAGGCCGTGGAAGCCGCCCCGGGCATGGATCTGTACGGCTATCTGGTGGACCAGATGTCCAGGGGCGGCAGGGTCGACTATGTGATCGTGGACGAGGCCCAGTTCCTCGCCCCGGCCCAGATCGACCAGCTCGGCCGCGTCGTGGACGACCTGGACCTGGATGTCTTCGCCTTCGGCATCACCACCGACTTCCGCACCAAGCTGTTCCCCGGCTCGCAGCGGCTGATCGAGCTGGCGGACCGGATAGAGACCCTCCAGGTCGAGGCGATGTGCTGGTGCGGCGCGCGCGCCACCCACAACGCCCGCACGGTGGGCGGGGAGATGGTGGTGGAGGGCGAGCAGGTCGTCGTGGGCGATGTGAACCGCCCGGTGGAGGAGATCGGTTACGAGGTGCTCTGCCGGCGCCATCACCGGCGGCGGATGACCAGCGCGGCGGTACGGGCGGGCGCGCTGTCGCCCGATGTCCTGCCGGTCACCCCGGCCTGAGCCGGCCCGGCCCCGGCCGGGAGGCGTCCGCCCCTCCGCCGCCGGGCGGCTGATCTTTGCGTCACCTTTCTCCGCAGGTCCGGACAAGTCCGCGGGGAGCGATGGACGGCGTGATCGAACTGGGCTAGAGGTGGGGATGTTCCGCTCGACCCGCTCGACCAGAGGGCCTTGATGAGACATCTCCCGGGGACGCCGCGAAGACGGAAGTCCCTGTCCCGCGAACCGGTTTCCCGCACCCCCGCCCCGGCCTCCTCTTCCCGCGGGCCCGGGGCCCGGCGGGCGCTGCGCCTGCTGGCCCTGCTGCTGACCACCGGAGCGCTGACCGCCGGGACCCTGACAGCGGGCACCGGGAGCGCCGCCGCGCGGCCCGCCGCCGCACCGGCACCCGCAGTCCCCGCCCCCGCCGGACCGCCCACCGAGGGCCGTTTCACCATCCAGAGCGTGGGCGGCGGCTACCAGATATCGGGCAGCGAACTCCTCCTCCGCACCAGCCGTCCCAAGGGGGACGAGGACAACCAGCAGTGGTACTTCGAGGCGTCCGGCGCCGGTACCCACAAGATCAGGAATCCCACCCGGGACGACCGCTGCGCGGCCCGGGACTCCAACGCCGAGGGCGCGGCCCGGCTCGCCTTCCGCGACTGCGCCGCGACCGCGACCGACTGGCAGATCCAGCGCGTGGCGGGGGAGCGGTACCGCATCCTCGTGCCCGGCGGCGCGGAGATCCTGCGCAGCGCCCACGAGGGCGGTGAGGTCACCTTCGACACCACGGTGCCGGCGAAGCCCACCGTCGCCGAGGACGTCGCCTTCGCCAAGCCGCACCAGCCCGGCCTGCAAGGGGCGCGGGACGCCTGGGACTCGTACCGCCACACGCTCTGGTACATCACCCCGGTCGACCCCGCGCGCGGCGCCATGCCCGCCGATCCGACCTTCGACCAGCGGACCCATCTCACCACGCACAACGCCTTCTACAACCAGGACGACGCCAACGGCGCCGCGCCCTTCCCGGCCCAGCCCAACTCCATCGCCACCCAGCTGCGCAACGGGGTGCGGGGGCTGATGCTCGACGCCTACCAGTTCAACGGCAGGGTCCGGATGTGCCACGGCGCGTGTCTGCCGACCTCGCAGCCGATGTCCGATGTCGTCGTCGACATCGCCAACTTCCTCAGAGCCGAGGAGTACCGGAACGAGATCGTCACGGTCTTCGTCGAGGACTACACGGAGCCGGGTGAGCTGGCGGCCGAGGTCGGGGACGACCTGGGCGCCGCCGGAGTCCTCAACGGCCTGGTGTTCGAGCCGAACAGCGCCCTGTGGAATGTGCGGTCGCAGGGCTGGCCCAAGGTCTCCCGGATGGTCGCCGAGAACAAGCGGCTCGTCCTGTTCTCCTCCAAGGACGACAAGGAGTCGCTCGGGTTCATGAACCAGTCCGACTGGACCGCGGAGAACTACTGGTCCATGGGCGCCGGAATCGGCAACTCGGACTGGAGCTGCTACTCCCGCTGGGGCGATGTCCCGCTCGCCAAGGAGGAGGGAAAGTTCCGGCGGCTGTTCGTCATGAACCACTTCCGGGACGCCGCCGGGGACATCACCTCCGGCGGGGACAACCAGAAGGCGCTCAACCGCGCCCAGCGGTTCTGCTCCACCGCGGCCCGGAAGAAGCCCAACTTCCTCGCGATCGACCGCTACCAGACCGGGAATCCGATGAGCGCCGTCGACGCGCTCAACGAGTACACGTACCACGGTGACACCCCCGGCTACGGCGGCACCCGAGCGGAGCAGGGCGACGACTGGTCGGTGCCGAGGCTCACCGTCATGCCGCTCGGCGACTCGATCACCGAGGGCGCGGGCAGCTCGACCCGTTCCAGCTACCGCGCCGCGCTCTGGCCCCGGCTCACCGGCCGGACCACCGCGCTGGACTTCGTCGGCTCGCAGCGGCACGGCCAGCTCCCCGACACCGACCACGAGGGCCACTCCGGCTGGCTGATCGACGGTCTCTCCGCCAACATCGACGGCTGGCTGGCCGCCGCCCGGCCCAATGTCGTCCTGCTGCACATCGGCACCAACGACATGGACCGCAACCACCAGGTCGCGACCGCGCCGGCCCGGCTCGCCGGGCTGATCGACCAGATCGTCGCCGCCTCTCCGGCCACCACGGTCCTCGTGGCGTCCCTGGTGCCGTCCACCTCCCCTGCCGTGCAGGCCCGGGTCACCGCGTACAACGCCCAGATCCCGGGGATCGTCGCGGAGCGGCGGGCCGTGGGGCACAAGGTGGAGCATGTCGACATGTCCGCCGTCACCACGGCCGATCTGCGGGACCGGCTCCACCCGAACGACGCCGGTTACGTGAAGATGGCGGACGCCTTCTTCGGCGGCGTCTCCCGGGTCGCGCGCGACGGCTGGATCAGCGAGCAGGTCGATGTGCGGCCCGCCGTGCCCCGCACGGGTCTGGGCGACTACCAGGTCGACCTGAACGCCGACCGCCGCGCCGACTATCTGGTGGTCGAGGCGAGCGGCGCCGTGCGCGCCTGGCTGAACAAGGGCGGCGACGGGCGCGGCGGCTGGACCGCGGCGGGTCAGGTCGCCTCCGGCGTGGGCGCCCCCGGCGCTTCGGTGCGGTTCGCCGATCTGAACGGCGACGGATACGCCGACTATCTGGTCGTCGACGCCAATGGGGCGGTGCGGGCCTGGCTGAACAAGGGCGGCACCGGCATCGCCGGCTGGACCGCGGCGGGTCAGGTCGCCTCCGGTACGGGGGCCTCCGCCGACCAGGTGCGGTTCGCCGACCTCAACGCCGACGGATACGCCGACTACGTCACGGTCGACACCCGGGGCGCGGTCCAGGCGTGGCTCAACAACGGCGGCACCGGCACCACCGGCTGGACGGAGGCCGGTCAGATCGCCTCCGGTGTGGGAGTGCCCGCCGACCAGGTGCGGTTCGCCGACGCCAACGCCGACGGGTACGCCGACTATCTGGCGGTCGACACGAACGGCGCGGTGCGGGCCTGGATCAACAAGGGCGGCACCGGCCTCACGGGCTGGACCGCCACCGGACAGATCGCCTCCGGGGCGAACGCCCCCGGCTCATCGGTGCGCTTCGCCGACCTCGACGCCGACCGCCGCGCCGACTACCTGGTCGTGGAACCGACCGGCGCGATCCGCGCCTGGCTCAACAACGGGGGCGACGGCACGGGCGTGGGCGGCGGCTGGACCCCGGCCGGAACCGTGGCGCCCGCCACCGGTGTCACCGGCTCCCAGGTCCGGTTCGCCGATGTCGACGCCGACCGCCGGGACGACTACCTGGTGGTGGCCGCCGATGGCTCGGTGCGCGCGTGGCTGAACAACGGGACCGGTGGCTGGACCCCGGCGGGCCAGATCACCGGTGGTGTCGGCGCACCCGGCGACCAGGTGCGGTTCGCCGACCTGAACGCGGACGGCCGCGCCGACTATCTGGTGGTCGAACCCACCGGCGTCACCCGCGCCTGGCTCCACAACGGCGGCGACGGCCACGGCGGCTGGACCCCGCTGGGCATCTACGCCTCCGGTACGGGCGCGCCCGCCGACCAGGTGCGGTTCGCCGACACCAACGCCGACGGCCGGGCCGACTATCTGGTGGTGGCGGCCGACGGTTCGGTGCGCGTCTGGCTGAACAACGGAGGGGACGGCAACGGGGGCTGGGGCACCGGCACCGCCTTCGCCTCCGGTACGGGCGCGGCCGGCGACCAGGTGCGGCTGTCGGACGTCAACGCCGACGGCCGGGCCGACTATCTGGCCGTGGCCGCCAATGGGGCGGTGCGGGCCTGGCTGAACAAGGGCGGCAACGGCAACGGGGGCTGGACGCCGCAGGGCGCCTACGCCCCGAGCGCCGGCGCCCCCGGCTCCCAGGTCCTCTTCGCCGAGGTCAACGGAGACGGCCGGGCCGACTATCTGGTGGTGGCGGCGGACGGTTCGGTGCGCGTCCGGCTGAACAACGGGGGTGAACTCACCGGGGGCTGGGCGAGCCTCGGCACCATCGCCTCCGGCGCCGGAGCCCCCGCGAACCAGGTCCGTATCTGACCCCGGGCACGGGCACGGGCTCGGGCCCGGTCACCCCGGGCACAGGCTCGGGCCCGGTCACCTGGGACTCGGGCTCCGGCCTGGTCACCCCGGGCACAGGCTCGGGCCCGGTCACCCCGGGCTGAGGAACCGCGAAGGTCCACAGGATCGACTCCTGTGGACCTTCGCTTCCGTCTCTCCCCGGGGGCCTCAGAGGCGGGGCTGGAGGAGGGCGAAGACCGCGCCCTCCGGGTCCGCCACCGTCGCGGTCCGCCCGAACGGCCCGTCCCCGGGCGGGGTCCGCACCTTCCCGCCCAGCTCCGACACCCGGTGCGCGGCCCGGTCGGCGTCGTCGACCTGGAAGTACGTCAGCCAGGCGGTCCCCGGTTCGTGCGCGGGCCCCCGGCCGACCCCGCGCAGGGTGGCCACCGGGCGGCCCTCCAGCCGGAGCGTCACCACGTCGGGGCCCGAGGGGTCGGCCTCCTCGCCGTCGTAGCCGAAGACCGTCTCGTAGAACTTGGCCACGGCGGAGGTGCCGGCCGTGATCAGTTCGTAGCGCGCGGGTGCGCCGGGGACGCCGTGGACGGCGGTGCCCGCGTGGGCGCGGGGCTGCCAGAGCCCGAACACCCCGCCCGCCGGGTCGGACACCATCGCCATCCGGCCCGCGTCGGCCGCGTCCAGCGGGCCCACGCCCACGGTGCCGCCGCAGCAGCGGATGGTCTCAGCGGTGGTGTCCGCGCTCTCCGTCGCCAGATAGGGGGTCCAGGCGATGGGCAGCTTCCGGCCGGCCGGCAACTGCCCGAGCCCGGCGACCTCCTCGCCGTCGAGCAGGGCGCGCACATAGGGGCCGAGCTGCTGGGGCCCGGGGTGGAACTCCCAGCCGAACAGCTCGCCGTAGAACGACTGGGTCACGTCAAGGCCGTGCACCATCAAGCTCACCCAGCAGGGTGTGCCGGGCGGGTGCCGAGTCGCCTCGGTCATCGTCACTCTCTCCTCGGACCATCGTGGTGGCCGTGCGGGGGGACGGGGCGCGCGTGCCGTCGGGTGGAGAGGCCGTGCGCGCCCCGTGTGAATGCTTCCATGCGCCCGGCGTTCCACGCGCCCCGGCCGCGCCGTAATTGGCGGGTTCCCGCTGGACGATGCCCAATTCGGTGGGGCGATTCCGGTTCGGCGCCGGGGTGTACCCCGGTCGGTGGGCTGTCCGGCGCCGGTTCGATGCCGGCCCGCCGGGCCGGCCGGTGGTGCGCGAGGATGCCTTTATGAACGCCATTGAACCGATCATCTCCGGGGCCCGGCTCGCCGAGGAGCTGACCGCGTCCCGCCCACCGGTCCTCCTCGACGTCCGCTACCGGCTCGGCGGGCCGCACGGCAGGCCCGCGTACGACTCCGGACACATCCCGGGGGCCGTCTTCGTCGACCTGGACGCGGAATTGGCGGGTCCGCCCGGGGACGGCGGCCGTCATCCGCTCCCCGACCCGGAGGCGTTCGGCGCGGTGATGCGCCGCGCCGGTGTCTCCCGCGACTCGTCCGTGGTCGTCTACGACGACTCCCAGGGGTGGGCGGCGGCCCGCGCCTGGTGGCTGCTCCGGTGGACCGGGCACCGGGACGTACGGGTCCTGGACGGCGGTCTCGCGGCGTGGGCCGGGCCTCTGGAGACCGTCGTCCCCGACCCCGCCGAGGGCGATTTCCGGCCCGAGCCGGGTGCGCTGCCGCTGCTCACCGCCGACGGCGCGGCGGAGCTGGCCCGTTCGGGGCTGCTTCTGGACGCGCGGGCGGGGGAGCGGTACCGGGGCGAGGTGGAGCCGATCGACGCGGTGGCCGGGCACATCCCGGGCGCGGTCTCGGCCCCCACCGGGGAGAACCTGGACGAGGAGGGGCGCTTTCTGCCCGCGCGGCGGCTGGCCGAGCGGTTCGCGGCGCTGGGGGCCGGGGGCGGCGGGGAGGTCGGGGTCTACTGCGGCTCCGGGGTGTCGGCGGCCCAGCAGGCCGTGGCGCTGGAGCTGGCGGGGTTCACCCCGGTGCTGTACGCGGGCTCCTGGTCGGAGTGGTCCCGCGACCCCGCCCGCCCGGTGGCCACGGGCCCGTCACGCGGCTGACCCGCCGGGAGCCCGGGAGGGCGCCCGGGGCGGCCGGATGGGCGCGGCTGCCCGGGGCCGTGCGCGGCGTCCGCTCGGGCCCGTCGGGGTGAGGTCGGTCTCGGCCCGGTGGCGTGCCCGGTTCCGGCCCGCCTGTCCTCCCGGTCCACGGTTCCGGCCAACTGCTCCCGCGCCGTCCGGGCCGACGGGTCCGGGGTCGCCCGGTCCGGGGCCAGGGCCGCCGGGGTCGTGCGCGGCGTCCGCTCGGGCCCGTACGGGTGAAGGGCCCGGGTCGTGCGCGGGGCGGGCGGGGGCGGCGCACCCGGCCCGGCGCTTGCCCCGCGCGTCCCGACACGGCCCCCCGAGTGACCCTGCTGCCTGGTGGATCAATTAGGTTAGCCTTCCCTTATTATCAATGGGCTTCCCGGGGAGTGGACCGTGGCCAAACCGCTGAGCTATTCGGCACTGCATGTCACCCGCGTCGAGCGGATCACCCCGCACATGGTCCGGGTGACCTTCGGCGGCGAGGATCTCGCCGGGTTCACCTCGGTCAGCCCCGACCAGCAGGTGAAGCTCTTCTTCTCCCGGCGCCCCGACCGCGCCCCGGTCATCCCGCCGATGCCCGCCGACGGCGATGTGGGCCACTGGTACCAGGACTACCTCGCGATGCCCGAGCCCGAGCGCCCCTGGATGCGCGCCTACAGCATCCGCGCGCACCACCCGGAGCGCCAGGAGATCGATATCGACTTCGTGCTCCACGGCGACGACACCCACCCCGGCGGGCCCGCCTCCGGCTGGGCGGCCGGTGCCGCCCCCGGCGATGTCGTGGGCATGCTCGGCCCCGGGACCAGCCACTTCTGCACCCCCGGCCGCCGCGACTGGACCCTCCTCGCGGGCGACGAGACCGCCCTCCCCGCCATCGGCGCGCTGATCGAGGCGCTGGAGCCGGGGGAGCGGGCGATCGCCTATGTCGAGGTCGCCGGTCCGGAGGAGGAGCAGGAGTTCCGTACCGCCGGCGATGTCACCCTGCACTGGCTGCACCGCGACGGCGCCCACGCCGGGCGGACCCGGCTCCTCGCCGAGGCCGTCCGGGCCGCCGAGTTCCCCGAGGGCGAGGTGTTCGCCTGGCTGGCCGGGGAGGCCTCGGCGGTCCGCACGCTCCGCCGCCATCTGGTCGGGGAGCGGGGAATCGACAAGCGCTCCATCGCCTTCAGCGGATACTGGCGCTTCAGGCTCACCCAGGACGACGCGCCGACCGACGACGATGTCGCCGACCGGGCCGACGCGCTCGCCCCGAACTGACCAGCGTCCGAACGGCGTTTCACCACGACAGCGAAGGCGAGGCGGACCATGCCGGTGGCACGGCTGAACGGGATCAATCTGTCGTACGAGGTGCGGGGCAGCGGTGACCTCGTCGTCCTGGTGATGGGCACCGGCAGCCCGGGCCGGGTCTGGAGTCTGCACCAGGTCCCCGCCCTCCTCGCGGCCGGCTACCGGGTCGCCACCTTCGACAACCGGGGCATACCGCCGACGGACGAGTGCGCGGAGGGCATGACCATCGGCGATCTGGTCGCCGACACCGCCGCGCTGATCACCCACCTCGGCGCCCCCGCCCGGGTCGTGGGCACCTCCCTCGGCGCCCGGGTGGTCCAGGAACTCGCGCTGGCCCGCCCCGATCTGATCACCCACGCGGTGGCGATGGCCGCCCACGCGCGCATGGACACCACCGGGCTGCTGATGAACGACGGCGAGAAGGCGCTGCACGACGAGAAGACCGTGCTGCCCCCGGCGTACCACGCGGCGGCCTACGCGCTGCGCAACCTCTCCCCGGCCACCCTGCGCGACCCGCAGCGCGCCCAGGACTGGCTGGAACTCTTCGAGATGTCCGGGTCGGCGATCGGCCCCGGGACCCGGGCCCAGCTCGAACTCTCCGGCCCCGGCGACCGCCGCGCCGCCTACGCCGCCATCACCGTGCCGACCCTGGTCATCGGTTTCGCCGACGACACCACGATCCCGGCCCACCTCAGCCGCGAGGTCGCCGACGCCATCCCCGGCGCGCGGTACGAGGAGATCCCGGACACCGGCCACCTCGGCTATCTGGAGCGACCCGAGGTGGTCAACCGGGTCGTCCTCGACTTCCTCGCCGGTTGAGCGGGCCCGCACGGGGCACCTGCGGGGAACCCGCCGGTAACCTCCAGCGGTGATCCGGCGGGCATCCGGCCGGCGCGACAGGACGGCGCCGGCCGCGTCCCGCAGGATGGGGAAGCGAGAGGGAGGCGCCGATGACCACGGACCGAGCCACCGGTGGAACCCCGGGCGACCAGCCCGGCGACACCCGGGGCGTGCCCACGGGCCGGACCCCCGGCGCCGCCCCCGGCGAGACCCCGGACAGCGCACCCCCGCCCCCGGACAGCACGACCCCGGGGGCCCCGGCCCCGCCCCCGGACAGCACGACCCCGGACCCGTCGGCCCCGGCGACCCCGGCGGCCCCCGTGGCCGACGGGCCGCCCCTCACCTGCCTGGTGACCGGCGCCACCGGCTACATCGGCGGCCGGCTGGTCCCCGAACTGCTCGCGGCCGGCCACCGGGTCCGCGCCCTCGCCCGCACCCCGGCGAAGCTCCGCGACCACCCCTGGGCGAAGGATGTGGAGATCGTCCGGGGCGATGTCCTGGACCCGGCGTCGCTCCGTGAGGCGATGCGCGGCGTCGATGTCGCCTACTACCTCGTCCACGCGCTCGGCACCGGCTCGCGCTTCGAGGAGACCGACCGCGAGGCCGCGCGGAACTTCGCCGAACAGGCCGCCGACGCGGGCGTCGGCCGGATCGTCTACCTCGGCGGGCTCACCCCCGAAGGCGTCCCGTCCCACCGGCTCTCCCCGCATCTGCGCTCCCGCGCGGAGGTCGGCCGCGTCTTCCTCGACGCCCCCGTCCCCGCCACGGTGCTGCGCGCCGCCGTGATCATCGGCTCGGGATCGGCCTCCTTCGAGATGCTCCGCTATCTGACCGAGCGCCTCCCGGTGATGGTGACACCCAGTTGGGTACGGACCCGGATTCAGCCGATCGGCGTAAGGGATGTGCTGCGCTATCTCGGCGGCTCGGCCCGGATGCCCCGGGAGGTGAACCGCGCCTTCGACATCGGCGGCCCGGATGTCATCACCTATCTCGACATGATGCGCGGCTACGCGGCCGTGGCCGGGCTGCCCCGGCGGCTGATCGTCCCCGTCCCCGTGCTCACCCCCCGCCTCTCCAGCCACTGGGTGGGCCTGGTCACCCCCGTACCGCACTCCATCGCCCGGCCGCTGACCGAGTCCCTGCGGTACGAGGTCGTCTGCCGCGAACACGACATCGCGCGGTACGTCCCCGACCTGCCGGGCCGCCCGCTCTCCTTCCGCACCGCCCTGACCCTGGCCCTCCAGCGGGTCCAGGACGCCCATGTCACCACCCGCTGGTCCTCCGCCTCCCTGCCGGGAGCGCCGAGCGACCCCCTGCCCACCGACCCCGACTGGGCGGGCGGCAGCCTCTACACCGACCGCAGGGAGCTGACGGTCGATGCCTCGCCGGCCGCGCTGTGGCGGGTGATCGAGGGCATCGGCGGGGACAACGGCTGGTACTCCTTCCCGCTGGCCTGGGCGGTACGGGGGTGGCTCGACCGGTTCGTGGGCGGAGTGGGCCTGCGGCGCGGCCGGCGCGACGCGCAGCGGCTGAGGGTCGGTGACTCGCTGGACTTCTGGCGGGTGGAGGAGATCGAACCCGGCCGGCTGCTGCGCCTGCGGGCGGAGATGCGGCTGCCGGGGCTCGCCTGGCTGGAGATGCGCGCGGTGGGCGACGGACAGGGGCGCACCCGGTACCGTCAGCGGGCGCTGTTCCACCCGAGGGGGTTGCTGGGGCACGCGTACTGGTGGAGCGTGTCGCCGTTCCACACCGTCGTCTTCGGCGGGATGGCCCGCAATATCGCGCGGGCGGCGGAGCAGACGCCCCCGGCTCCGGAGCGGGCACCCGGTGCGGTGTCCTCCGCGTCGGCGGAACAGCCCTGAGGGACCTGAGGGAGGGGGCGGCGCGGCGCCGGCACGGCGACGGCACGGCCACGGCGCGGGGCCCGGACCTCTCGGCCGCTCCCGCTGTCGCTGTCGCTCAGACGGCCCCGAGCGGGACCCGTACCCTGATGCGCTTCCCGACCGGCTCCCGCCGGACCTCGAAGCTCTCGCACAGCGCGAGCACGATCTCCAGACCGTGCCGGCCCACCCGGTCCGGCCGGGGGCTGCCCGCGACCGGAAGCTCGGGGTTGGCGTCCCAGACGGTGATCTCCACCGACCGGCCGCCACCGGAGCGACCGGACCCACCGGCCCCGCCCGACTCACCAGCCCCGCCGGCCCCGCCGCTCCGGACACCGGTCACCTCAAGATCCAGCAGACAGGGCCCGGGAGCGTACTTGCAGGCATTGGTCACCAGCTCGCTGACGATGAGCTGGGCCGCCCCGACCGCCTCGGCCGACACCGGAACGGCGAGAGTCTCCCGTACCCGGGTCAGAAAGTCCGCCGTGAAGAAGCGCGCCGAGGCAATGCCCTCCGGCGCCCCGTCGAAGCACACACCGGCCCACGGGACGGCCTCCGGGGACAGCACGTCACCGCGGTAAATCAGTCCGATCTGTTCCATTGGCTCTCGCACCCCGTTGCCTTCCCAGCTTTGCGGCGAGGTTCGCCTACCCCGGGGCACCGTCTTCACTCCTGCCGGCTCCCGCCACCGGACGCGGCGGGACAGACGGGCGGGGGGCTCCATTCTTCCACCCTCCCTCCCGCCCCGTCCCGCCCCCCGGGGCCGGCCGGCCGCTCCTCTACCCCGGCACCAGCGACGACACCAGCTCCGGCGCGGCCAGCAGCCGGACCTCGCCCGCGTCCAGCCCCGCCGGGTGGAGGGCGAACACCTCCGCGCCGGAGCGCAGGGGCAGATCGCCCCGCAGCAGATACGCCAGCTCCGCCCCCGCCAGATCCGGGGCGGGCTCCCCGGACGCCCCCGGGGCCCCGGACGTGTCGGTGTCCGGGGTGCCGATACGGGCGGCGAAGGCGGCCACACCCTCCTCGCCGCGCCGCCGGTAGACGTTCAGCGACCCGTCGAAGTGCCGGACCACCACCGTCCGCGCGCGGGCCGCCGCCCGCCAGACCGCCAGCTCCCCCAGGCCCACCCGGGCACCTGAGGTGAACAGCTCGGTGAGACCCCGGCCGAGGACCGCCAGGGTGTCCGCGTGCCGCTCCACCGAGTGGTGGGTGCCCGTCACCCCCTGGGCGACATCCAGCCAGCGCATGGTCCGGTCCACCACATCGATCACCATCGGCACCCCCGTCCTCGCGGGCCCGGTCAGATCGAAGCGCTGCTCCACCTGGCGCGGATCGAACACCGGACCCCGGCCGCCCGGCTCGTCGCGGACCATCAGCCCGGCGAACCCCTCGGCCAGCTCCGCGAAGGGGACGCTGTTGTACGAGAAGACCGAGGCGACCACGTACCGCACCCCCTCCTCCGCCAGCCGGTCCAGATCGAGATCGAGGAACTCGCTCGACCCGTGCGGCGGCTGCGCGCTGGTGAAGTCGCCGGAGTGCACGGCCGCGTCGTCCCGGTACCGCAGCCGGGTGTAGTCGCAGGTGCCGGTGTGCCGCCACTCCGCGGAGTAGAGGGCCACCGAGAGGTCCAGATCGGTGCGGCCCGAGGTCTCGCTCTCCATCCAGTGCAGAAAGAGCCGTACGCTCCGCCCGGCCGGCACGGGCAGCTCACTGCCGCGCGGCAGGGTCACCAGGGCGCGGGCGGCGGTCCGTTCGGCGAACGGCGCGATCACCCCGTCGAGAGCCGCGTCGATCACCGCCGTCCCCGCCGGCGGCAGCGCGGCCGAGCGGCGCAGCACCTCCCCGGTGAGCACGGCGACCGCACGGTCGACCACCCCACCCGGCAGCGGTCCGCGCTCATCGGCGACGATGTGCGCCCGCGCGTTGCCTCCCTTGGGGAAGAACACGCGGTCGCGGCCGGGCCGCGCGCGGGTACGGATTCCCCCCAGCGCCGACAGCAGCACGGCCGGTGCCACCCGGGGCACGGCGTCGGCCAGAGCGTCGAGCACCGGCCCGGCCTCCGCGTCGCCGGCGAGCCGCAGAAGGTGGTCGAGGCGGCGCGGCAGCTCACCCGGGCGCTGTGCGAGCAGGGCGAGCGCGCCGGGGACGTCCCCCTCCGCGAGCGCCGTCTCCACCCGCGACGACCAGCGCCGCACGGTCACCCGCGAACCGTCCGCGACGGCTCCCGGCACCTTTCGGGCAGCGGCGCTCAGCCGCTCCGCGAGAGCGTCGCCGGCCGGCCGGAACTCGCGCAGCGCCGCCACCGCGAGCGCCGCGCGCGGATAGCGGCGGGCGTACTCGAAGGGGTGCAGCAGCTCCGCCGCGCGCTTCCACACCCGCGCGTGGCGGTGCATGTCCTCGGCTGCCCGGGCCGGGTCGAGCCCGTCGAGCACCGCCAGCAGCGCGCGCCGCAGCGGACGCGGTACGGCGGTGAACCGGTCCACGATGAGCAGCCCGGCGTCCCCGCCGGAGCGCACGACGAGCAGCCGCAGCACATCGGTGGCGGTGTCGGCGAGCCGGGCCAGCGCCGGGAGAGTCCACTCGTACGCCGCCGAATCCGCCAGCAGCCAGGCCAGGACCCGGGCCTTGGTCTCACGGCCCGGCACGGTCTCCGGCAGCCACGACAGATCGGTGCGCTCCCGGGTGCCGAGGAAGGTCTCCAGATCGTCCGAGTCCTGCGGGCTCAGCGCGCCCGCCCGGGCGAGGAGCGCCCGCAGCTCGCGTCCGGCGTCGGCGTCCCGCGCCGTGTGGTCCCCGCCGTGCGCGAGCACCCGCAGCCGGTCCGGCAGGGCCCGCCCGCGGCCCGCCCGGGGCCGGGCGTCCGCGGCGCGCAGGAAGGGTTCGTCCGGGTCGATGTGCCGGCGGCACACCGGGCAGGCGGAGAAGTCGGTGCCGTCGAAGCAGTCACGGCAGACCAGATGGGCGCACGGCGCGACCGCGTGCACCGTCCCCTCGCCGCAGCACAGCACACACGGCTGCTCCGGCGACTGGAGCAGCACCGTCAGCACACGGTCGACATGGAAGCCGAGCGTGTCCGCCGGAACGCTGTCGGGGAAGTCCCGGAACAGCGGGGTGTGGTCGCGGTCCGCGCCGAGGGCCTCGTCGACCTCCGCCAGCAGCGCGCGCCCCGCCGCCGCCAACTCCCGCGCGCCGAGCGCCACCAGAGCCCGGCGGAGGGCGTCGGACATCAGATATCCGCGCTCGACCAGATCGGCCTCCAGCAGGGTGACACCCCCGTGCCCGTCCAGCGACGACCGGGCGCCGGCCCCCGAGGCCCCTGGCCCGGAGCCGTCCCCGGCCGCCGGATAGACGGCGCCCCGGCGCGCCAGCAGCGCGGCGGCGAGTGAACGGCGGCCCCGGTCGGTGCCCAGTGATACGGCCGTGGTCGGCAAGGCCCTTCCCCCCTCCGGCGGAACCCGCCGGGTCACATCGGCCGGCGGCTCGGTGCGCCACCGGGATCAGCGAACGTACCAAGGCCCCGGAAAGCGCCGCATCCGCTTTCCGCCGGGGCCCGCGCATGCGAAAAGCCCCGCGTGACCACGCGGGGCTCGTTGCACGGAACAGGGACGGAAAGTCAGCGCGCTGAGTTCTTTTGCAGAGAAAGGAGAGAAGGAAGCACGGTGTGGAGCCGTCCCGAACCGGGACATTAGCAGGACCGGCCGCCCCCGCCCACCCCATTTCGCCGGGCGGCGGCGGCCCGCCACCACCCCGCGCCCTCAAGTACCGTCGCCCCATGAGCGCCAAGCCACGAGCCGGAGCAGGACAGGGAGCACCGGGCGATGTCTGGTTCCGCCCGGCGAAGAAGCCCCGGACGAAACCCCAGCTGTCCCAGGAGAAGATCGTCACCGCCGCGGTGGCCCTGCTGGACGCCGAGGGCGTCGCCCAGCTCAGCATGCGCAACCTCGCCGAGCGCCTGGAGGCCCACGCCACCAGCCTCTACTGGCATGTGGCGACCAAGGACGATGTCGTCGACCTCGCCCTGGACGCCGTCTTCGCCGAGGTCCGCCTCCCCGCCGGGCACTCCCCGTCCTGGCGCGAGGACCTCGTCACCTTCATGACCGAACTCCGCCGCGTCCTCCTCCTCCACCCCTGGGCGGCCCCCCTCACCAACAGCCGCCCCCTGGCAGGCCCCCACGCCCTGGCCCGCTCCGAATTCGCCTACGCCTCCCTGGTCACCGCCGGCTTCCACGGAGCCGCCCTCTCCGCCGCCGCCTCCGTCATCACCACCTACGTCACCGGCACCACCTCCTCCGAATCCGTCTGGCACCGCCACGACGAACCCACCACCCGCTCCGCCGTCCACGACCACCTCCACGACCACCGCGCCGACTACCCCACCCTCGCGGGCCACTTCCCGGTCTTCGGCGGCGACTGGGACGCCCACTTCACCCGCGGCATGAACCTCCTGCTGGACGGACTGGCGGCGAACCGGCCGGGGGAGTGACCCCTCAGGCCGCCCCCGCGCCGTCCGCCGTGTCGTCCCCCGCGCCGTCCGCCGTGCCCCCGATGGTGCTCCGAGCCGGGGCGGCGGAGGGCCGGTCGGGGTGGGTCCAGAGGGTGCGGTGGGTGAGGAGGGGGAGGACGCCCTCGCCGAACCAGTAGGCCTCCTCCAGGTGCGGGTAGCCGGAGAGGATGAACTCGTCGATGCCCAGCCGGTAGTACTCGGTGATCAGGTCGGCGACCTCGGCGTGGCTGCCGACGAGTGCGGTGCCCGCTCCGCCGCGCACCAGGCCGACGCCCGCCCACAGGCCGGGGGAGATCTCCAGGTCCGCGGTGGAGCCGCCGTGCAGGGCGAGCATCCGGCGCTGGCCCTCGGACTCGCTGCGGGCCAGGCCCTGCTGGACGGCCCGGACCGTGGCCGGGTCGAAGCCGTCCAGGAGGTGCTGGGCCTGGGCCCACGCCTGTTCGGAGGTGTCGCGGGTGATGACGTGCAGCCGGATGCCGAAGCGGACGGTACGGCCCCGGGCGGCGGCCAGACCGCGTATCCAGGCGATCTTCCCGGCGACGGCCGCCGGTGGCTCTCCCCAGGTCAGATAGACATCGCTGTGCCGGGCGGCGACCTCCCCGGCGGCGGCGGACGAGCCGCCGAAGTAGATCTCGGGCACCGGGGACGGGAGGCGCTTCAGCCGTGCGCCCGCCACCCTCAGATGCGTACCGTCGAGATCCACGGTCCGGCCCGCCCACAGTCCCCGCACCACCCGCAGGAACTCCTCGGTTCTGGCGTAACGGGCGTCCTTGTCGAGGAAGTCGCCGTACGCGCGCTGCTCCTTGCTCTCGCCGCCGGTGACGACATTGAGCAGCAGCCGCCCGGAGGTGTGCCATTGGAAGGTCGCGGCCATCTGGGCCGCCAGCGTCGGGGAGACGAATCCCGGACGGAAGGCGACCAGGAAGCGGAGCCGTTCGGTCTGGGCGGCGACCATCGCCGTGGTGAGCCAGGCGTCCTCGCACCAGGCCCCGGTGGGCGTGAGGGCCCCGGCGAAGCCCAGTTGCTCGGCGGCGCGGGCGATCTGGGTGAGATAGCCGAGGGTCGCGGGGCGGTCCCCGCCGGTGGCGCCCGCGGGGGTGCCGTGGCCGCCGCTCACGATCTGGCGGCTGTCGCCGTGGGTGGGCAGGAACCAGTGGAAGGTCAGGGACATCGGGGCTCCCGGGCCGGAGGGGCTGAGGTGCGGAGGACAGACGGGTGGCGGGTTCAGCCGGTCGCCGCGAGCAGCGGGCCCCCTCCCAGTGCCGTGGAGAACCCGTCGACGACCCGGCCGAGCGGCTCCGCCGCCAGCGGGTCCAGGGTGATGCCCCCGCCGGCCCGGGCGGTGATGTGCCGGTCCAGTACGAACCAGCCCTGGACGACATGCGCGGCCCCCATCGACGACAGCACCGGCCGCAGCGCGTAGTCGACCGCCAGCGTGTGTGCCGGGGAGCCGCCGGTCGCCAGCGGCAGCACGGCCTTCCCGGCCAGCGCGTGCTGGGGGAGCAGATCGAGCAGCGCCTTGAGCAGCCCCGAGTAGGCGGCCTTGTAGACGGGGGTGCCGATGACGACCCCGTCGGCCCGCGCGAGGAGCCGCGCCGTCCGGACGATCGCCGGGTGCCCCGGATCGGCGCCGAACAGCGCGTCCGGCGGCAGGGAGCGGACCTCCAGCGGGACGACCGTGTGCCCCCGGTCGGCGAGCCCGGAGTCGAGATGGCGCAGCAGCAGGGTCGTACGGGAGACGGCGGAGGGACTTCCGGAGACGGACAGGACGGTGGCCATGGGTCCTCCATTCGGGATGCGGCCGGATGCCCGGCCGGTGGGCCCCGCCCGCGGCCGGCGGGGCCCACCGAGAGGTGCACGGTCAGGAGTACCGGGTGGGTTCGGGGAGTTCGCCGGTCGCGGTACGTGCCGGCCGGCCTCGCGGCGCTGGTGCGCCGCGCGCCCGGTGGCGCGCACCTGACCGGGCGCGTGGTCGTGGCCGCTGTGCCCGGCCGCCCCGGTCGCGGCCGCGCCCCCCGTGGGCGCGCCACTCGTTGCCGCCGGCGACCGGGCCACCGCTGACGCGGGGGACCGGTGGGGGTGGAGGGGCATGGGACTCCCGTCGCGCGGGGTGGGTGCGGCGGCCGGGGACAGGCCCGGCGGGCCGGTGGAAGGGGAAAGGGGAAAGGGGAAAGAAAAGGGGAAAGAAGGGGAGGAGGGAACGGGGACATGGGGAAGGGGAAGCTGGTGGGGCGGGAGCTGCCTCGGGCGGCGTACGGTCAGATGGCGCGTGGCCGGACGGCGTACGGACAGAAGGCGCCGGCGATCCGGCCGAGGTCGATGTGCCGCCTCCGCGTCAAGCCCTCGCTCGCGTTCATGGGACCACCTTCGGCCTTCTGCGGGCGTTGCCGCGGCGGTTCACCGGCGCGCCCGTGTGCGCACCCCCGTCCTGCCCCAGCAGGGTAGCCACTACCCGTGGTGCCGGTCGAGAGGGCCCTCATGAAGGGGCGAGCGCCCGAGTCACCCGCCCGCCGGTCCGGCCGGAGCCGGCGGGGGCGGGCCCTGGGGCGGTGGTGGGATCGTCGCCGGGTCGGGGGCCGTTCCGGGCCAGACCAGCAGTACGGGACAGGGCGCGTGGTCGACCACGAAACGGGTGGCCGGTCCGAGGCTGCGCGGCCCCAGCCGGGCGCGGTCGCCGTCGCGGGCCACGATCAGCAGCCCGGCGCCCTCGGCGGCGGCCACCACCTCCCGCTCGGCCCGCCCGCTCCGCTCCACCCGGACACAGGGGCGGCCCACCCGCTCGGCGGCGCCGGTCAGCAGCGAGTCGGCGGCCTCGGCCGCCAGCCGCGCCACCTCGGTACCGGGGTCGCGGCCGGACCGCGAGCGGCCGAGCAGTCCGGCGTACGCGCCCTCGGCGGCGTCCACCGCCTCCGGGCCGGTGACATGCAGCAGCACGATCTCCGCGTCGGGCGGTGCGTGGACCCGGGCCGCGTCGGCGCAGGCGTGCCAGGTGGCCTCCACGATCCAGACGACAACGGTCACATCAGCCTCCGATGACGGCCAGGGAGACCCACAGTGCCACGACGGAGAGCACCAGCGCCGCAGGCACGGTGAGCAGCCCGAGCCGGGTGAACTCGCCCAGCCGGACCTCGCCGTCGTGGGCGTGCACGACGCGCCGCCACAGCAGCGTCGCCAGCGACCCCGCGTAGGTGAGGTTGGGGCCGATGTTCACCCCGATCAGCACCGCCAGCACCGGGCCGGCCCCGCCGTGGGCGGTCAGCGGGAGCAGTACCAGCACCGCGGGGAGGTTGTTGATCAGATTGGCCAGTACGGCGGCGAGCGCGGCGATCCCCAGCAGCGCGAGCAGCCCGGCGCCCTCGGGGACGAGATGCCGCAGCGCCCCGCCGAGCCCGTTGTCGACCACGGCCCGGACCACGATTCCGAGCGCGAGCACGAAGGCCAGGAAGGGGAGCGAGGCGGCCCGTACCAGGGCCGCCGGTGTAGTGCGGCGGCGGATCAGCGCGCGGACGGCGAGTACCGCGGCCCCGGCCGCCGCGGCCCACGCCGGGCCGATGCCGACTGCCGAGGCGAGGACGAACCCCGCCAGGGTGCAGCCGACCGTGACCAGCGCGAACACCGGGACCTCGGGCTTCTCGCCGGCCCGGCCGTCCGTCTCCCGACCGTCCGTGCGCGGTCGTTCGCCGGTCTCCTGTTCGCCCGTCTCCTGTTCGCCCGCGTCCAGGTCGGTCGCGAAGAAGCGGCGGAAGACCGCGTACTCGATCCCGATCGCCACCAGCCAGGGCAGCGTCATCAGCGCGGCGAAGCGGGTGAAGCTCAGCCCGCTCGCCGTGAACGCCAGGAGGTTGGTCAGATTCGACACCGGCAGCAGCAGCGAGGCCGTGTTCGACAGATGGGTGCACGCGTAGACATGCGGCCGGGGCCTGGCTCCCAGCCGGGCCGCGGTGGCGAACACCACGGGGGTGAGCAGCACGACCGTGGCGTCCAGGCTCAGTACCGCCGTGACCAGGGAGGCCACCAGGAACACCTGGCCCAGCAGCGCCCGCGGCCGGCGCCGTGCGGCCCGCGCCAGCCAGGCCCCGCAGGCCCGGAACAGCCCCTCGTCGTCGCAGAGCTGAGCCAGCACCAGGACGGCCGCGAGAAACCCGACCACCGGAGCGAGCAGCGCGGCCTCCGCGCCGGCGTCCTCCAGCGGGATCGCCCCGGCGGCCACGACGACCACGGCGGCGGGCACGGCGACCACGGCCTCGGGCCATCCCCACGGCCGTACGACCGCGCAGGCCAGCACGGCGGCGAGCAGTGCGACGGAGAGGATCTCCGCGGATACGGTGCTCAGGGCGCCGCTCCCTTCGGGAACCGCCCCACCCGGAGACAGCCCGCCGGGTCACCTGATACGGCCATCTCCTCGACTCCTCTCCGGGACGGGCGCCCGCCGCGCCCAACGGGACACCGTATCGGCCACCTGCCGGAGGTCACCGTCCCACCTCCCCCGGCTCACGCCCGCGCGACGCGACGGCGGATCGCCGGCGGGGCGATGGGGTGATCGGGCGGCGGGGTGATGGGGCGCCGTGTCGCCGTGTCGCCGTGTCGGCGGATTGATGGGGCGCCGGGGCGATGAGTCGGTGGGTCGGTGGGTCGGTGGGCGATCGCGAGCCGACGCGGGCAGGGGGCGGTGCCGCTCACCGGCGCGCCCTTCGCCGGGTTGACGGGGCGGCGGGGCGATGGTCGGTGGGCGATCCGCGAGCCGACGCGGCAGGGGGGTGGTCCGGCGAGGGCGGTGCCGCTCACCGGCGTGCCCTCGCCCGGTCGGCGGGGTGATGGGTCGGCGGGTCGGCGGGGCGCCGGGTTGATGGGCGATCGCGAGCCTACGCGGCAGGGGCGGTTGATCCGGCGGGGCGGTCCTGCTCACCGGCGCCCCCCGGCCCGGAGCGCCGGCCCCGGGCGATGCGTGCCCGGAGCGCCCGCCCCGGCGCCCGCCCCGGCGCCCGCCCGGGCGGTCCACCCCGGGCGGGCGGCCAACCCCAACCCCAACCCCGGCCAGCCACCGGCAATCCCCACCCCTTGGGCGTGGTCTGTCACGCAATCTAAGCCATAGGGATGATTTCTGGCTCAATGTCCCATCCGGGGAGGGTTCGGCTCCGAAACCTCAGTGGATATCGCCCGGACCCCGGGCGTACCACTCGTCCCAGGAGGATGGACATGCGCAAGTCCGCTGTCGCGGCCAGTGCCGCTCTGGCCGCAGTTCTCGCCGTCCCGTTGTTCGCCCACGCGGACTCCGGGCGGGCGCCCGAGCCCGTTCCCCTTCCCGCGCCCGTGGCCGGCTCCGCGCCCGCCGCGCTCACCGCCGTGGGCCTCACCGCCGAACAGCGGCTGGTCGGGTTCGGCGTGGACAAGCCGTCCGCGACCAGGTCCATCGGGCAGGTCACCGGGCTGTCCGGGGACACCGGGCTCGTCGGGATCGACTTCCGGGTCCAGGACCGGAAGCTGTACGGAGTGGGTGACGCGGGCGGGGTCTACACCCTGGACACCACCAACGCCAGGGCGGTCAAGGTGTCCCAGCTCACGATCGCGCTCTCGGGTCAGCGGTTCGGCGTCGACTTCAACCCCGCGGCCAACCGGCTGCGCGTGATCAGCGACACCGGCCAGAACCTGCGGCACAACATCGACGACAGCGGCGGCGCGCTGGGCACGGTGGCCGATGGAACGCTCACCCACGCGACGGTCCCGCCGGCCACGGCCCTGGGGGTGACCGCCGCCGCGTACACCAACAACGATCTCAGCGCCGCCACCGCGACGACCCTGTTCGACCTCGACACCCGGGGCGACCGGGTGGTCGTGCAGTCGCCCGCGAACAGCGGCAGCCTGGCCGCGACCGGCGGTCTGGGCGTCGACGCGGGCGAGAACGCCGGCTTCGATATCCACTTCTCGCCCGCCACGGGCACCAACCACGGTTACGCCACCCTGCACAGCGGCGGCGGCCACCGGCTGTACGAGGTGGATGTGCTGACCGGTGCCGTACGGGACCTGGGCGCGTTCCCCGCGCGCCGCCAGGTCACCGACATCGCCCTTCCGCTCGCCCGCGACTGACCCGGCCCGGAATCGGAAGCGGAATCGGACCGGAACCGACCCCGGTGCCAGTGCCGGACCGGTAACCGGAACCGGCGCCGTGTCCCGGGGCCCGGCGGAGCCCCGGGACACGGAGGAGGCCGGCCACCTCGCGGTGACCGGCCTCCGGCGCGCTCGCTCAAGCGATTCCCGGGCGTCCCGGCCCGTCGTGCCGCCGGCTACTTCGGCATCAGGACGGTGTCGACGATGTGGACCGTGGCGTTGGAGGTGGAGACATTGCCGCAGACCACCTTGGCGGTGTCGTTGACGGTGTAGGTGTCCCCGGAGGCGGCGGTGGTGAGGGTGGACTTCTGGAGGGTGTCGAAGGTGCCGCCCTTGAGCTGCGCGGGAGTGAGGTTCTCGCCCACCACGTGGTACGTCAGCACCTGCGTCAGCATCTCCTTGTCGGCGAGGACCTTGTCGAGGTCCGCCTTGGGGATCTTCGCGAAGGCGTCGTTGGTGGGGGCGAAGACGGTGATGCCCTCGGCCTTGTTGAGCGTGTCGGCGAGACCGGCCTTGGTCACGGCCGTGACCAGGGTGGAGAGCGCCGGGTTGTTGGAGGCGGCGGTCGCCACCGGGTCCTTGGCCATGCCGTCGAAGGAGCCCGAGCCCTCCTTCGGGATGGAGCCGCAGGCGGTGCCGAACGGCTTGTCCCCGGCCATGGCCGCGCCGTCCTCCGGGGCGGTGGGCTCCTGCTCCTGGGTGTCGTCCTTGCCGCTCTCGGCCTGGGCCGAGTCGGAGGAGGTGTCCTTCTCCGCGTCGGAACAGGCCGCCAGGGTGAAGGGGAGGACGGCCGCCGCGGTGACGGCGATGGCGGTGCGACGGAAGCGGAGGGTGTTCATTCGGGACTCCAGAGAAGAGATCGGGGGATACGACAGGAGCGGCCGGCCCCGGTCGGGTGACCGGGAAGGGGCCGCGGGGTGGTGCATCCGCGGTGCCCGGACGGCCGGAACCTGCTCACACCGGGGATTCGGAGCCACCGCCTCCCCGGATGGGTCGTTCACCCGACCGGGTTTTGGCGCCCCGGGCTTTGACGTCCGGTCCGTCTCTCCTCGGGTCGTCCACCCATCCGTTCCCCCACCGGCTCCGAAGCACAGACAGGGGCCCCGGCCCCGCAGGCCCGACCCCACTCGACCGAGCCCTCCCGAGCCCTCCGCCCCGTCGCCGGGCCGACCGAACCGAACAGGACCGCGCATGCCATGGAAGCGTCCGCCCGCCCCACCCCGTGGAGCCCACAGCGCAGGGGCGGCCCGGTGAGCCCGCTGCCCCGATTCGACGACCGGACACACTCCGCACCGGACCTCGGCACCCTGCTGACCCGGGTCGCCCACGGAGACCAGGACGCGTTCGCCACCCTGTACGACGCCGTCGCCGGAACGGTCTTCGGGCTCGTGCTCAAAGTCGTCCGGGACCGCGCCCAGTCCGAGGAGGTGGCGCAGGAGGTGATGGTCGAACTGTGGCGGCACGCCGCCCGCTACCGGCCCGAGCAGGGCAGCGTCATGGCGTGGGTGACCACCATGGCCCACCGCCGCGCCGTCGACCGGGTCCGGTCCGCCGAGGCGGCGACCGCCCGGGAGCACCAGGACGCGCTGCGCGCCCAGGGCCGCCCCTTCGACGAAGTGGCCGAACAGGTCGGCACCCGGCTGGAGAGCGAACAGGTGAGGCGCTGTATGAAGGGGCTGACCGAACTCCAGAACCAGGCGGTGACCCTCGCCTACTATCAGGGCCTCACCTACCGGGAGGTCGCCGAGACCCTCCAGGCCCCCCTGCCCACGATCAAGACCCGAATGCGCGATGGACTCATCCGGCTGCGCGACTGCATGGGGGTGACCACATGACCACCGACCACATGACCACGGACCATCTGCACCAGCTCACCGGCGCCTACGCCCTCGACGCCCTCGGCCCGTCCGAGCACGCCGCCTTCGTCCGCCATCTGGGGAACTGCCCCGACTGCACACGCGAGGTGGGCGAGTTCGCCGCCACCACGGCCCGGCTCGGCGCCGCCGTCGCCACCCCCGTACCCGCGCATCTGAAGACGGCGGTGCTGGCCCGCGTCGACACGGTGCGCCAGCTCCCGCCCAGGGTTCCCGCGCCCCGCCGCCCCGGCGGCCGGTCCCTCGCCGCCATCGGCCGCAGGACGGGCGCCCTGGTGCTGGCCGCCTGCCTCGCCGCCGTGGCGCTCGGCGGCTCCGCGCTCTGGCAGCACCAGCGGGCGCAGGACGCCGGCCGCCAGTCCGCCCAGGCCGAGCGCAGGCTCCAGGATCTCACCGCGGTCATCTCCGCCCCCGACGCCCGTACCGTCACCGGCTCCGCCGACAGCGGGGCCCGGGCGATCGTCATCGTCTCCCGCGCCCGCGACCGGGCCGTCCTCGTCGCCGCCGAACTCCCCCCGGCCGCCCCCGGCAGGACGTACCAGCTCTGGTACGCCGACGGCCCGGCCATGCGCTCCGCCGGACTCTTCCGCGAGGCGGGCGCCCACCTCCTCGACGGAAGCCCCGAGGCGGCCTCGGCGGTCGGGGTGACCGTGGAACCCGCCGGCGGATCGGAGCAGCCCACCAGCGCGCCCCTGATGCTCATGAAGCTCCCCGCCTGATCCCTCCCTGTCCGGACGGATGTCCTCCCGTCCCGGCACACCGGCAGCGGCCCGCGGCACCGGCGAACCCCGCCACCGCCGCGGGCCCGCTGTTTCCCCGGTCAGCAGTGATGGAATGATCCGATCCCCTTCGTGCGGGAGGGAAGCGGCAATACCGGCCGGATTCACCGGTGCCGTGCATTCGAGCCAGGGCCCGCCCGGTCGACAGGAACAACGTTCCCTCCACCGGGGCGCACATCCCCTTCCCCGTGCCCCACCGGCAACTTCAGGTTTTCTCGGCACCAGGAACACCGCTATCGACCATGGCCGGTTCCGGCATGGTCAGTCCACGGTCGCAACGCTATCTTTCCCCGCAGGTGATGCGGCGTCACACCAGCTGAGGCAGCGCCACACCACCGGACGGGGCCCTCTTCGACCCTTGGGGAGATCAGTCGGAGAAGAGTCCTCATGGAGTAGCTCAATGATCGGCCGGGGGGCGTTCTCCGCGAAAGAATGCGCGCGCGATACGCGGATATTCAACTCAGGGGCCGATCGGCCATCTCATCATTCTGTACGGCAGAAAGAGGACAACTCGTGTTTCCTGCTCGGAAAATCGCGATCACCGCTGTTGTGCTCACCCTCGGACTCACCGGGGTGACCGCGAGCGCGGCGGCCGGCCCCCAGTCGGCGGGGACCACCGCCGCGGCCACCCAGGCCGCCCCGCTCGCGGGCGTCTGGCACAACCAGCTGGGCTCGGTCATGAAGCTGAGGGTCACGGCGGACGGCACCCTGAGAGGGACGTACGAGTCCGCGGTGGGGAACGCGGAGAGCACCTACGTCCTGACCGGGCGCGTCGACACGGCCCCCGCGGGCGGCGCCGAGGGAACCACCCTGGGCTGGACGGTCTCCTGGCGCAACGGCTACCGCAACGCCCACTCGAACACCACCTGGAGCGGTCAGTTCTTCCAGGACGGCGACGACCGCATCAACACCCAGTGGCTCCTGACGCGCGACACCACCCCCGCGAACGAGTGGGAGTCCACCTGGATCGGCCATGACGAGTTCTCCCGGGGCCTGCCGTCGGCGGAGCTGCTGAAGAAGGCCCAGCGCTCCGGCGGCAAGGCCTCGACCCCGCCGGGCACCAACTGAGCCGACGGACCCGGCCCCGGCCCGGTTCCGACCCGGCCCCGGCACCCGGCCCCGGCCCGGGTGTTCCGGGCCGGGGCCCTCCTCGCGTCCACCCCGGGCCGGGGCCCGTAACCACCTGTGGACGCCGACAGTTGACCCGGTATGTCTGCACACAGTGCTGCGTCACCCGAGCCCGCCGGGAGCGGGGAACGGGAACCGTCGATGCTGCGGATCGCCTCGGCGTCGCTCGCCGGGACCGCCATCGAGTTCTACGACTTCTTCGTCTACGGGACGGCCGCGGCGCTCGTCCTGGGTCCGCTCTTCTTCCCCACCCTCTCCCCGCTCACCGGAACCCTCGCGGCCTTCGGCACCTTCGCCATCGGGTTCATCGCCCGCCCGCTCGGATCTCTGCTCTTCGGGCACATCGGCGACCGGTACGGCCGCCGTCCCGTGCTGGTCGCCTCGCTGCTGACCACCGGGTTCGCCACCACGGCCGTGGGCTGTCTGCCGGTGCACTCCACCATCGGCACGGCCGCGCCGGTCCTCCTGCTGCTGCTCCGGTTCCTCCAGGGCCTCGGGCTCGGCGGCGAGTGGGGCGGTGCGGTGCTGCTGACCGCCGAGCACGCCCCGGCCGGACGGCGAGCGCTGTGGGGCAGCTTTCCCCAGATGGGGCCGCCGCTGGGCTTCCTGCTCGCCAACGGCACGATGCTGACGCTCACCGCGGTGCTCTCCGATGCGCAGTTCCTCGCCTGGGGCTGGCGGGTGCCGTTCTGGATCGCCGGGGTGCTCACGGTGGGCGGTCTGCTGCTGCGCTCCTCGCTGGCCGAGACTCCGCACTTCCGTGAACTGGCGGAGTCCGGCAACCGGGCCGCCGCACCGGTCGCCGAGGTGCTGCGCGACCACTGGCGCCTGCTGCTGCTGACCGCGGGTGCCCTCTCGGTCGGATACGCCGTCTTCTACGCCGTGACCACCTGGTCCCTCGTCCACGGGACGGAACGCCTGGGCGTGGCCCCGACCACCATGCTGGTCCTGGTGATCGCCGCCGTGGCGGTCAAGGGGGTGCTGACACCGGCGGCGGCGCTCCTCGGCGACCGCTTCGGCCGCCGCCCGATGTGTCTGGTGGGCAGCGGTCTGGCGGCCCTGTGGATGTTTCCCTTCGTAGCGCTGCTGCACACGGGGGAGCCGCTGCTGATGTTCCTGGGCTCGGTCGTGGCGCTGATCGCGCTCGTCACGATGTTCTCGGTGATCGCCGCCTATCTGCCCGAGCTGTACGAGCCGAGGGTGCGGTGCACGGGAGCGGCGGTCGGCTACAACCTCGCCGGTGTTCTCGGCGGAGCGCTCACCCCCATCGTGGCGACCGCTCTCTCGGACGGCACCGGTCCGCCCTGGGGGGTGGCCGCCTGGCTCACCGGCGTGGCGCTTCTCAGTACGGCCTGCTTCGCCGCGCTCCCGGAGACCCGGCCCCGGCCGACCCGTGTCCCCGCGGCCGGGCACGCCGACGAGGAGCCCGCCCCGGCGTGACGCCGTGCCCCCGCCGCCGTCCGGATCACGACCGAGCCTCCTCGTGCGCCCTGGGGCCCCCGCCCCCGGCCGGCTCCACCAGGCCGGACGGAGGCAGGGACACCGGGACCGCGCCGGCGAACGCCCGGTCCAGCAGCTCGGCTATGTCCTGGTCCCCGCGCTCGGCCAGCCGTTCCAGCAGGGAGGCCGCGTCGTACCCGGGCGCCATGCCGATCCGCCGCCCGATCACCGCGACCGCTTCGGCCGGGGTCACGTCCGGTGTCCAGCCGGTGAGGCGGGCGGCGAACGCCTCCGGCCGGGTTTCGGGCTCCGGCGCGACCAGCCGCAGGGCGCTCAGCCGGCCGTCGGTCACATTGAAGAAGGCGTGATCGCCGGCCTCGGCGCCGATGCGTTCCAGCAGGGGACGGATGGAGCCCAGAAGCGGCTGCGTCCGCCACTGGAGCGTTGTCTCCCCGGCGTCGTGGGTGAAGGCGAGCGGTTCGCAGAGCGGGGACCCGCCCAGATGCGCCGCCCAGCCCGCCGGCACCGGCGTCCCCGATCCGCGCAGATGCTCGGCGTTGACCTCCAGGCGGTACCACCACCGTCCGTCGGTACCGACGAAACACCGCCGGGTGCCCGCGACATCGTTCCTCGGGACGTACGGAGCGTCCGAGCCGCTGTCGGTCTGCTCGGCGAGACACAGCCAGCCCCGTCTGCTGCGGGCGAAGCCCGGTGCGTTCACATTGGTGCGCACCGAGGCCGCCGACACATCGAACCGTGTGGTCAGGGTGGAGATGATGGTGTTGATCTCGGCCTCGCCGCCCGCTCTCTCGATCTCCCGGACGATCATCTCCCTGATGCCGAGGTACTCCTCGCCGCCCCAGCGGCGCAGCCCGTAGAGGTTCCGGCCGAGGCGGATGAACCGCTCGTCGATCCATATCTGACTGCGCACACTGCTGAAGGCGGTGCCGTCGGCCAGCTTCTCGTGGATCGCCTCCATCGGGAGGGGAGCGCCGTGCAGGGCCAGGACGGCGGCGGCCCGGTCGTTGACGGACCGGCCCCAGTGGACCAGTCGCCCCTCCATCACCCGGAACCGGCCGATCTCGGCGGCCCAGTCCCCCAGCACCTCGCCCCGGACACCGAACCGGGCCCCGAGCGCCACCGCCTCCTCCCAGCCGAGCGGGGTCTCCCCGCAGGCGGCGAGCAACTCCTCCCGCATCGCCGACCGCAGCTCGGCCGGATCGCCGCGGACGATCCATCCGCTGTCCACGGTCCGGTCGGGCAGCAGCCGGGCGACGACATCACCGAGCGGCACCCCGAGGGTGCCCACCAGGGCGGTGTGGTCGGGGTGCAGCGCGTGGGCCTCGCCCACCGTCGCCACGCTGCCGAGCCGTTCGGCCACCGCCGCCAGATGCCCGGCGAACGCCCGCCCCGCTCCGCCGCCGTCGGCGGAGCCCGCGAGCCACCGGTGGACGATCTGCGCAATGCCGCGCTCCTGCTGCCGGATGCGCTCCCGGCTGACCGAGAACCGCTCCCCGAGCGCGCCGAGTGTCTCCGGCCGGCCGGTGAAGATCCGCTGACCGGCGATCACCACCGTGCGCTCGTCCCAGGCCGCCGTGAGACCGTCGAAGGCGGCCAGCGGGGCCTCCATGAGCGCGGGTGTGACGGGCTCGGGAAGCCCGGAGACCTCGACGGCGGGCCGGGGGTCCGGCTCCGCCGGTTCGGCGGCCGGCTCGGGCCCCGGCTCCCGCTCTCCTTCCCGCTCCCGATCCCGCTCCTCCTCCGGAGCGCCGGAGCCGTCGTCCGCCCCGGCGATCGCCGGGGCCGCGCGGCGCGGCGCGGCGGACGGCCCCTGAAGGACGGCGAGCGCGGCACGCACCTCGGCCGGAGCGTCCTCGGGGAGCCACGCGGCGATCACGGCCACCGCCGCCGTCCACGGGTCACTCTCCGCCGCACTCTCCGCGACGCCCTCCCCGGTCCCCTCCGCGACGGTGCCGCGCCCGTGGAGCCGGTCCAGAACGCGCGCGAACAACCGGGCCAGCGCCTCGTCGCCGTCCCCGTCGGCGGCTCCGGACGGGCCCGTCGTTCCCCCGGCCACCTGGGCCACCGTGCGCCCGGGGCCCGTGACGCCGGGCCCGTCCAGCAGACGCAGCACGGGTATCACATCGCCCAGTTCGGCATGGGGCCACAGGGCCCGCAGCGACCGCGCCACCAGCCGGCTCAGCGCCTCGGCGCCGGTGACCCGCTCGACCTCCATGAGCGCGGTCGCGTGCCACCAGCCGAGCGGCAGGCGCCTGTCCTCCAGCAGCGCGGCGAGCCGGTGCGGGTCGGCGTACCGCACGGCCGGGAGGAGGTCGGCGAGGGACGTGGATGCGTGGGGCACGGCAGATGTCATGATCGGGCGACACTCCGGGGCTCGGGAGAGGGAACGTCCTCGACTGCGCTGTGGTGATGACGAAGGTATCCGCCACCACTGACAGTCACCGTCGGGCTGACGGAGCGGCGGTCGCGGCGGCCACTCGTGCGGGCAACGGCGGATGCCCGCACGGGAGTTCCCGGCGGGACCCCCGACTTCCCGTCGAGCCCTGACTTCCCGGCCGGGTCCCCGACTTCCTGGCCGGGTCCCGGACTTCCTGGCCGGGTCCCGGACTTCCCGTCGAGCCCCCGACTTCCCGGCCGGGTCCCTGACTTCCCGTCGAGCCCCCGACTTCCCGCCGGGCCCCGGGCTTCCCCGTACCCCCGGCCGCGTACCCCGGCCGGCCCCTACCGGGTCACGGGCCCGGCTTCCCCGTGCTTCGGTCGCGGGCCGTCACCGCCGGAGCGGGGGCGGCGGCGGGGCCGCCGAAGCCGCCCGCCGGGCGGGGTGTTCCGTCCGCCCGGCCGGGCCTGCCCGCCTCGCCGGCGAGACAGAGAAAGGCGGCGGACCGTTCGGTGAACAGGGCGGCGATCAGCGCCTGGAGCTCCGGGAACCGGCGGTGCGCCGTGCCGGCCCCGAGGCCGGCCTCCCGCGCGATCTGGTTCAGGGGGACCGGGGCCCCGCGCTCCGCGAACATACGCCCGGCCGTCTCCAGGAGCAGCCGACGGCTGCGTTCCGCGTCCGCCCGCGGCGGGCGGTGAGTCTCCTCCGTCATCGCCGCGCGCCCTCGGGCCCGGGCGCGATCCGATGGTGCCGCGCGGTGCCGGACCCGGGCCCCTCGCCGCCCGGGGTGGGCCCGCGCCGGGCGCGTACGGCCCGGGAGGTCCCGGGCCGCCGCCGTCGGAGGGCATCGGATCGGAGGGCATCGGATCGGAGGGCATCGGGCCGGAGGGCATCGGGCCGGAGGAAGCGGCGCCTCAGAGGGCATCGAGAACGAAGGACGCCAGGACCGTGGCCCCCGCCAGGATCAGCATCAGCCCCCGCCCCTTCCCTCCCGGGGCCGCCCGCACTACCTCCCCGGCCGCGGGCCGCCGCGTCTCCTCCACCGGAACGCCGGGCACCACAGCGCCGGGAGCGTCCAAGGGGGTCCCGGTCAGCTCCAGCAGCCGCAGGACGATCGCGGGAGGCCGGCCGGTGAGCGTGACGGGGACACCCACCCGCGCGGCCCGGTTCCGCGCGTTCTCCAGAAACGTCAGCCCGGCCGAGTCCAGGAGGGTGACCTCCGTGAGGTCGATCCGGATGTCGGCCGGACGGCAGGCGACGCACAGGGCGAGCGCGGCGGCCAGCTCGTCGCCGATGTCGTAGCCGACCTCCCCGCTCAGATGGACGACGGCACGATCGTCACGGGCCCCCGGGTCACCGGTGAACACCGTGCGGTGCGCGAAGGGGACTCCTCGCCACGGAGAGGGCTGGTCCCTGGGCGCACGGGATTCTCCTCCGCTCACGCGTCTCCTCCCGGCATCGGGGTCCGGAGACGGAGGCAGGGCCAGTCGCGCGGCAGCCCGGACGGGCTGGGGGTGAGTGCATCCATGCCGGGTACCTACTCGGGGCAAATCGGCTTCTCTTGGTTCGTGGGCAGGTCTGCCGGGGCGCGCCACAGGGGCGGAACAGGCGAATGGGCCGATCCCACGAGGTGTGCCTGCGCTGCGGAAGCACTGGGAAGACGCGTGCCCCGTCGGCCGGGCGGTAAACCATCCGCGTCCCGCGCCTATGCGCCACGAGCCCGGAGTGCCGACGCGTGGAGGAACTCCAGGGCGTCCAGGACGATGGTGCGGTCGTACCACGACAGCCAGTTCGCCACCTGCCGGCCGACATGGGCGAGGGCGTCGGTGCCGGCCTTGCTCAGCCCCTTGATGGGCCGGCTCATATGGGCGGAGACCATGCCGACGCACTCGCCGCCGTCGGTGGTGAGGGGAACACTGTGGCAGGCCCTGCTTCCCGCGGTCAGGATCACCCGTCTGGATTCCTCGGTGAACACCGGGTCGGTGGCGACATCGCGGACCGTGACCTGGTCGATGTCGCGTGCCGCCCTGCCGCACGAGGTCCCCGGCTCCGTCACGCCGACATGGTCGAAGAAGGAGACGAACTCGGCGCCCAGGCCGGTGTGCTTCGCGATGCGCAGACCGGTCCGGGAGCGGTCCATCAACTGCACATTGCCCATATCGGTGCCGGTGATCTCCAGACAGGTGGAGAGCGCGGTGCCCAGGACGGCGCCCCGGTCGGCCCGCGCCGCTCCGTCGAGCGACAGCAGCGTGAGGCCGGGGGGCGCGTGCCGGGCCCGCCCGGGAAACCAGAGCGGTGTGCCGTCGGCGGGGCGGGGTGCCTTGGTGACGGCGTCGGCGAGCGTGTGGAGTTTGACGTTGTGGTGCTGTGACGCCTGCCGCAGCAGGGTGAAGGCGCTCTCCGCGTCCGTCAGCCGGTAGCGCTCCCGCAGGATGCCCTGGGCGTGCGCGACCAGCGGGCGGTTGCGCGCCATGGCCCGCAGCTGACGCATTTCCTCGTGCAGCCGGGCGATCTCCTCATCCGCCGAGGCGCCCGAGCCACCCGCCGAGCCGCCCGAGCCGCTGTCCGCCATGGTGGTGCCGTCCATTCCGTCTTCCTCCGCTGCACTCTGTCGCGGCCGCGAGCCCGAGGGTCCGGGGGCAGCACACGACGCTCCGCGAGGTCTTCAACGGTGAGAGGCTCGCTCGGTGTTCCTCGCCCGGGCGGAAACAAGGAAAGGAAGGAAAGAGAAGGAAAGAGAAGGAAAAGGAAAGGAATGGACGGGAAGAGAGGGGAAAGACGGAGACGGGTGGTGTACGGAATCCGGCGGACCCGGGTCCGTAACCGCCTGCCGCCCGTTCCTCAGGCGCGCTGGGCCCGGTCGTGGACCTTCTTGGCCGTGGACCCCAGGATCTCCCCGTACATCTTGGTCGGGGCCAGGGAGTCGAGCGCGGCGTTCATCGAGACCAGGGTGCCCTTGCCGGTGGTGGTGTTGAAGTCGGCGAACCAGGGGCCGCCGCTGGCGCCGCCGCTCAGGCTGCACGGGATCATCTGCGTGCCGTGCTCCTTCTTCGCCTTTCCGGAGCAGCGCAGGAGTTCCTCACCCCGGTACGGACTGGTGGCGGAGTAGCCGAAGGCGGAGACGGCGCCGCCGACGGGGCGGTTGAAGGCGATGGCCTGGCCGCCCACGGCGTCGGTGAGCTTGCGGCCCTTCCTGTCGGCGTCGACGGTGAGGGCGGCCATGTCGTTCACGGAGTCCCTCTCCCAGCTCCGCGGGGTGGCGGCGCTGCGGACCGCGAAGACGCCGTGCGGCTGCTTGCCCTTGCTGTACCCGGGGACGAACACCATGTCCATATGGGTGTTGACGGGGGAGGAACCCCGGCGCACACAGTGCGCCGCGGTCATCACCACGGACTTGTTGGCGCTCTTCACGGCGGTGCCCGAGCACCAGGTGTCGTGGCCGTTGGCGTTGACGAAGAAGAGCCTTCCCACGGTCTTCAGCGAGGTGCCGCGCCAGGGCTTGGCATGGGGTCCGGTCGGACCGAGGTCCACCGACGTGCCGACGGCCTTGATCCGGGCCGGTGTCCAGTGGGCGAGGGCCGCCTTGCGCTCCTTGGCGGTGTACTTCAGAACGGAGACCGGGTCGGGTGCGGCGGCCCGGGCGGGTGCGGCGGCCACGACCGGGACGGCGAGCGCGAGGACCGTACCGGCCACGGCGAGTCCCGTGGCCCGGCCACGAAGACGCCGGAACGGGGAGGTCGGGATTTCGGTCATGGCGGGTGTCTCCTCGGCCGGCGCGGGCGGTGGACGGGGGCTGTCCGTCCGTACGCACTACAGGAGCGCCGAACCCGCCCGTCCGGTTGGCGCTGTCGACGTTCTGTGACACGCGTGTGCGGATACGCGAACACATGATCGCCGACCGGGGAAGCCACGGAGTCACGGAGCCACGGAGCCGCCGAACCGGCGCCCCCGCCCCCGCCCCCGGAGCGGCACACCCCGGTGACGGCCGGTGCCGGCCCCCGGTGACCGCCCGCCCATGCCCCCGCCGTACTCAGCCCCCGGCCCCCTCCCGCTTGCGGTAGGTACGGACATCGATCTCCGTGGAGCCGAAGATCGTCACGGCGTCGACCGCGACCAGGTCCCACGGCACCGTCGTGAACACCTCCCGCAGCTCCTCCTGCTCATCGAAGTAGTCCCGCCGGATCGCCACCACCGCCACACCGCCCGGCCGCAGCCATCTGTCCATGGTGCGCACCGAGCGGTGCCCCGCGTGGTTGCGGGTGAGGACGCCCGATGACATCACCCCGTCGAAGCTTCCCGCCGGGAAGAACCCGGTGTCCTCCTCCAGGTCGCAGCGGTGGTGCGCGCGGTAGACCCCCTTGCGGCGCGCGACCTCCAGCATCTCCGCGGACAGGTCCACCGCCTCGACATTGACCCGGCCGAGCCGGTGCAGCTCCTCACCGCACAGTCCCGTGCCCGCGCCCGCGTCGAGGACCCGGCTGTCCGGGTCGGGGAGCGCGCGGGCGAGCGCGCGGGCCGTCGCGACCGGTGAGACGCGATAGGCGTCCCCGAGATCGTCGTCGTAGGTGGCCGCCCACGCGTCGTACTTTCTCGCCAGGGTGTCGCGCTCCACCGGCTCGTAGATCCAGGAGAGCAGTTCATCGATGTCGCGTGCCACGTCAGGCCGCCTTCCGGCAGATGAAACAGGACCAGGCGACCTCGCCCGCGTCGACCGCGTCGATCATCGCCCGGTACGGAACCGTCAGCTCCGGCGCCAGCTCGGCCACCCGCCCCACCAGCAGTTCGTACGTACGCCTGAGGTGGCCGCTCAGATCGCGGCTGCTCTCGACGGCGAAGCCGGCATCGCCGAGGTGTGCGGCGTACCGCTCCGCGCTGAGCGCCGGCTCGAACAGCAGACGGTCGTAGACATGGCGCCGGGTCGCGGAGCCCACCGGTGTCCTCGGGGTGGTGAGGTCGTCGAAGGCGAAGACCCCTCCGTCCCGGAGCACCCGGTGCACCTCCGCGAGCGCGCGGGGGCGGTCGTGCACATGGTAGAGAGTGGCCTGGCTCCACGCGTGCGAGAACGACCCATCGGGGTACGGAACGCGCTCCGCGGACGCCTTCCGGAAGGTCACGCGTGCGGCCGGGTTCGCCTCCCGCAGACGCTGTGCGTTGGTGACACGGACCAGGCTGAGATCGATGCCGGTCACCCGGCATCCCGTGGTGCGGGCCAGCCAGACCGATGTGGTGCCGTTTCCGCATCCGATGTCGAGCACGGCGGAGTCCCCGTCGATCCCGCTTCTCGCGAGCAGCTCCCGATCCCAGTCGCGGAACGCGGCGGCGAGCCGTTCCGCGGTGTCCGCCCCGCCCGGCGGCCGTGCGCCGGCCAGGTCGGGGAAGTAGCCGTAGTGCAGTCCTCCCTCCGGGTCCCAGAACGATCGATAGAGATCGTCCTGGTGGTTGTAGTACCGCTCCGTGTCACGTTCGGTGAACAAGGGCGTCACCTCCGGTCGCGCAACGACGACATGGATCTGTCGATTTCGTCGGCCGGCGTGAACAGGGAAGCCCGGCAGCGCTGTTCTCCGTGGCCACCGTGGTCACCGTGTGCTCGGTGTGCTCGGTGTGCTCGGTGTTCTCCGTGGCCACCGTGGAGCGGAATCCGCTCCCGCCCCGTGTCGCGGGCCGGGCATCCGCCCCACCCGAAGGCCGCCGGGAAACGACCCGCCGAACACGCCCGCGACCACCGGGACCCGTATCGCGCTCACCGGAATCGCCCGCCGCGAAGCCTGCCATCAGACTCCGGCCACCGGCGGCGCGCGTCCAATACACGGGGGTAATGGCAGCCATCACCCCCCTTTATCGCACCGGGCCAGCGGCGGCGCACGGGGTCGTTCCGCGTCGCGCCTCCGTCCCGGCCGTCTCAGCGGTACGCGGCGAGTGCGCCCGTGCGGCGGACATCGAGCGTCACGCAGTGGAACCCGCCGCCGAGGGTCCTGGAGTGGGTGAGCTGTGCGGGGATCACCTCCACGCCGTGCCGCTCCAGCTCCCGGATGAGCGCCGGCTGCCGCTTGTCCACAATGGCCCTGCCGGGCGCGATCACCAGCAGATTCATCGCGATCCACACCGACGACCTCGGATGGTCGCCGACGAATCCGGTGTCCACCGGCTCCGGGCAGACCACCCGGTCCCAGCCGCGCAGGAATCCGGGCATATTGGCGTCGTTGACCCGTGACGGATTCACCAGCACGAGCCCGGGCCGCAGTGGCACGATCGTCGAGTCGACATGGGTGGACGAGTAGAGGCCCTCGCACGGGTGCACGGTGTACTGATCCCCGAGCGTCGACTGAAGCCAGCGCGCCCCGCGCATGTTGCCGCTGTCGGAGACGAGGTACAGCAGATCCGTACCGAACCTGAGCACGTTCGCCGCGTCGAAGGCCGGTTCCAGATCCCGCAGCCGCTCTCCCGGTGGCGCGCTCGGCTCGTACATGTCGTCGGTCAGCTGGGGCTTGGGCGCCGACAGCCAGCGGGCGCCGCTCTCGAAGTACTCCAGGAACAGGTCCTTGTAGGCGAATCCTTCCAGGAACCGGGAGCGGAGCACCATCGGCGTCTCGATGATGGAGGTGCCGACGGTGAGGAATCCGTCCCGGGGGCAGTAGTCGTAGAAGCCGTCCGTGCTCCAGTCCGGGGTGGAGACGGTGGACTTGTGGTCGCGTCCGCCCGGCCGCCGCACGGAGACCCCGAGGCCCGTGAGCAGCTCGGTCAGCTCGGTCAGCTCGGCCTCGGTCTCCTCCACCACCCGGGCGGGGAACGGGCCGGACGGGATCTGCCGCGGGTCGTCCATGTCCGGGTACTCCGTGGCGATAAGACTCCGATCCGCGATCGGCACCCGCGCACCTGCCATGGTCCCCACGACGATTTCCTCGAGCGGGTCCCATTCCGTGTGCACATCGACCAGGCTCATCGGTCTGTCCTCCCATGCCGGACGCCGCGAGTACGGCGTCAGTCAGTCGTTCGAACACCGGGTCAAACGATCGGGCAGTAGTGAAGCCGTCCACTGGGGGCGACAAGGCGGCCGACTCGAACAAGCCGGGGAATCCCCCCGTGACACCGGGGCCGGCATCGAGTGGCTCATGCGGAACCCGCGCCGGATGAGGCGGGCGGGTTCATCGCCGCGCCGCAGCGGGTAGTTGTCGTTGGGGTCAAGTATAACGGGAAACCGAGTTGGGCGAACAGTGCGCCTGGGTTCCCAACGTATGTCCCAGGGGGACTACTTGGGTGAATACAAGGGGTTTCGGGCCGTCGTGATCGTGCCGACAACCGTACCTATCACCAGAGTTGGCTTGACATTCCTTGGAAACATCCACAACAATCTCACATTCTCGTGTGAGGAGACTCATCGATGCCCATCGACCCGGTCTTTGCCACACGGTGGAGCTGTTACTCCTCAAGAATCGCGCGGAACGCAAGGCCGGAGCGCTTCTCGCCGGGATCACCCCGGATGACGCCTCCATGGGCGTCCACGGCGGCGCTGTCCGGCCGATGACGAGTCCGCTCCGAGGAGCGGTGAGCGGCGCGACCCGTGAGGTCGACGCGCAGACGCACGCAGAGGCAAGGGGACACTCAGGATGCTGATCACAGCGGTTGGCCGGGGATTCACCCATCGGACCTGCTCGGCGCGGGCGTCCGACAGCCGGCCGGGGTGTCCGTCGTCCAGATCGGCGGTCCCGGGCGCGGCAGTCTCCTGATGCCGCTGGGCAGCGCCCCGGCCGCTCCGGTGGCCGGGGCGGTGTCGTGAGGGTGCGCGCGGCTTCTCCCGGTGCGAGCCGCCGCCCCACGGCCGGACGCTCCGCGCGCCGGTGGACCTTACGATCGAACACGCGACGGCAGTGGTGACATTCGCCCCGTCGCATCACACCGTAATGACGCCCGCCATCCCGATGGGCGCATTCACGGTCCGCGGAGTCGGTGTCCGCTCCCTCCGGTGCGCGGACACCGAAGAAGCCGTCCCAACGGGTCCGAATGGCGAACCTGTTCAGTGGCCCGCGCCGGAGGTGATGACGTGTACGACACGACTGCCGAACGGTACGAGACTCAGCGCCCGCAGTGGAGCGAAGCTCCCGGCTACCCCCATCAAGGCGGAACACCATGACCATACGGGTACTTATCTGCGATGAACTGCCGGTTATCGGCGACGGCTTACGCACGTTACTCGACGCCGTTCCCGACATCGACGTGATCGACACGACCGACAACGGCATGGAGGCCATTGTCCTGGTCCGCACCACACGGCCCGATGTCGTCGTGACCGATCTGAACCTGCGGACCATTTCCGGTCTGGAGATGATCCGCAGACTCGGAAAAGAGGACGAGCCCCCCAACATCGTGGTGTTCACCGGATACGACGCGGACAAGACGGTCAGCGACGTGCTGCACTCCGGCGCGAGCTGTCTGCTGGGCAAGGACGCCAGCCCGCAGGAGCTGGTCACCGCGATCCGGGCGGCGGCGGCCGGGCGCACCCTGCTGGCGCCGGACATCGCGGAACGCCTGGTCACCTGGTTCCGCGAGCAGCCGGACACCCTGGAGTCCGAGCCGTGCCCGGAGGTGACCGAACTGACCCCGAGGGAGCGGGAGGTGACCCGGATGGTGGCGCGGGGCATGTCCACCGAGGAGGTGGCCCGCGAGCTGACCATCGGCGAGGCCACCGTGCGCACCCATCTCTACCGGGTACGCACCAAGCTCGGTGTCCGCGACCGCGCCCAGCTCGTCTCGCTGGCCTACCGGACGGGGCTCATCCAGTCCGCCGGGCGAGATCCGGGCGACGGGAGTCCGGGGCGGCCCGAGGACCTCCGGGCGGGGTGACGCCGGCGCGGCGCTCACCGGGGCCGGGCCGCCGGCACGACCGGCTGCTCCGCGCCGTCCGCGCCGTCCGCGCCGAGGGTGCGGCGGGCCAGGTCGAGACGGGCGGCACCGGCCAGCCGCCACAGCGCGGCGGGCTCGCCGTACCGCTGGGACTCGGCCGCCGCCAGCCGGAAGTAGCGGTGCAGGCCGAGTTCCGCCGTCATCGCCCGGACGCCGCAGCTCTGCATGCAGAGGCGCACCACCTCACGCGCGGTCTCGGCGGCCATCGCCAGTGCCACGACCGGGGCGGTACCGGCCGGATCGTCCCCGGCCGGGGGACGGCCGTCCCGGGCCTCGTCCCGGCCGTCCCGGACCTCGTCCCGGCCGTCCGGGGCCCCGGTCCGGTCGCGCCCGGTCCCGGGACGATCGTGTGGGGTGTCGTTCCGGTCATTCCCGGTCCCGAGATGGTCATCCCCGATCCCTGACCGGGCACGCCTGGCCCCGGCAAGGCCGCCCCCGGCCCCGGTCCGGTCGCCCCCGGCCCGGTCGTGCTCGGGACCGGGCCCGTCGAACCCGCTCCCCACCCCCGTCCCCGCCCGGTCATCAGCCCCGGTTCCGGACCGGTCGCCCCCCGCCCCGGCCCTGTCGTGCCGGAGGGCGCCGGACCCGGCCTCCCCGAAGCCTGGCACCCCGTGCCCCGTCCCCGAGTCCGCCAGCCACGCCCCCCGGTACACCACCGCCCGGGTCGCGCGCAGCGCCACCATGGCCCGCGCCAGCGGGAAGGCCACCGCGGGCAGATCGCGGAGCCTGGTGTCGAACTGCCGCCGGACACCCGCGTACCCCACGGCCACCCGGTGCGCGCCCTCGGCGATCCCCAGCAGATACGCGGCCTGCCGCAGCCGCCCCCGCGCCAGCGGGCCGCCGGGGGAGTCGTCCAGCTCCGCGACCACATCGGCCGCCGTGAAGGGCGTGGCGTCGAAGCGGACGACCGGCGGCCAGCACCCGGTCTCCACGCCGATGCCGGGCGCACCGCGCTCCACCGCGACGAGCACCGGACCGTCACCCGTCGCCGCGGCCACCAGCAGCGGCCCGGCGGGCTCCGGGTCGTCGACCGTGGCCGCGCCGGTCAGCTCCCATCCGCCGGCGCGCGGCTTCGCGACCACCCCGCCGCCGACCGGCAGCGCCTCCCACCCGGCCAGCGCCGCGCCGGCCGGCCGGCCCGCGTCGGCCGCCGTGGCGCCGGCCCGGTAGGAGTTCCCGCGCGCCGCGTGGCCGAGTTCCTCGCTGACGAGCACCCCGGCCGTCAGGCCGAGACCGAGGCCGCCGGCGGAGGCGGGACGCTCGAAGCCGCCCGCGCCCAGCCGGTCGAGCACCGCCCGCGTGGGGCCGCCGGCTCCATCGGTGACCGGCGGGCCGTGCACCCCCGGCCGCGGGGGGACGGCGGCGAGGGAGGTGCGCAACGCCCCGCGCAACTGGACGAGGAGGGGATCGGGGGTGGGGTCCATCTCAGCTCTCCTCCTGTCCGATGGAATGCCCGATGGAGTGTCCGTTGGAGTGCCCGATGGAGTCGAACGCGGCGGCCATGATCTGGAGCATCACCTCGGAGGTCCCCGCCGAGAGCGTGAGCCCCGGCGCCTCCCGGTGGGCGGAGTCCAGGGTCACGGCCGCCCCGGTGCGGTTCGCCCGCTGCTCCGGGCCCGGGATGCCGGAGGCCCACGCCGCGATGGACCCGGCGAGTTCGCTGCTGTGGTACTTGGCCACGGCCGCCGCGACCGGATCGACCCGGTCGGACGCGAGACCGGTGAGCACCTCCCAGGCGAGCGCGTGATCCGCCGTCAGCGCGCCGTCCCAGCGGCCGATCCGCTCCAGGTGCGCGTCGTGCGGCGAGCCCGGATCGCGCTCGATCAGCGCCTCCAGCGCGGCCTCCAGCCAGCGCTCCGCCCGCAGGTGGTAGTCGAGTCCGGTGCGCTCGATGGCCAGGGCCTCATTGAGCAGCGGCCACCCCTGGTCGCGCGGCCCGATGAGGTCGTCGCCCGACACCGGCACGGCGTCGAGATCGACCCGGTGGAAGTGCTCATCGCCGATGCCGTCCAGCGTCGTCACCGTCACGCCGGGGGAGCCCAGGTCGAGCAGGAACAGGCTGATGCCCTGGTACTTCCCGGCGCCCGGTGTCGTACGGGCGGCGCAGAGACCGAGGTCGACGAAGCGGGTCTTCAGGCTGAAGACCTTGGTGCCGGTGATCCGGTAGCCGTCGCCGTCCGGCTCGGCCGCGGTCCGCAGCGCGCCGAGATCCGATCCCGCGTCCGGCTCGGTGTAGAGCACCGAGGCGAAGCGCTCACCGCGCGCCAGCGCGGGCAGATGCCGGCGCTTCTGCGCTGTGCTGCCCGCCATCAGCAGGAACTGGCCCACGATCTGGATGGTGTTGACGTGCAGGGTGTCCGGAACCCGCGCGCGCACCAGCTCCTCGGCGACGATCGCGGCATCGGTGAGCGGGCGGCCCGCTCCGCCGAACTCGGGCGGCCAGTGCACGGCGAGCAGCCCCAGCCCGCCGAGCAGGCGGTACAGCGGCCGTACATCCGGCTCGAAGCCGTCCGCGCCGGTGGCCTCCACCACCGCGGCGCGCACCTCGGGGGAGCGCAGCGCCCGCCGTGCGTCCGCCCGGAACCGTTGCTGCTCCTCGGTGAATCCGAACCGCATATGCGCCTCCTCAGGGGGCGAGCGTCTCTTCGATCGCGGCGACGACCCGGCTCAGCGCCGGTTCCGTGAACAGGGTGTAGTGGTCACCGGGCAGGTCGCCGGCGTGGAAGGGCCCGGTGCACACCGCCCGCCACTCCTTCTCCACGGCGGCGGCGCGCGGCGAGGTGGCCAGCAGGGTGACCGGCCCGCCGTAGGGGCCCGGCGGGCGGTACGACTGGAGCGCCAGCGCGCAGGACCGGAAGACGGCGTAGCGGCCGGCCAGCTCCTCGTCGGTCAGCTCCGGATCGACCTCCAGCGACCTCAGCGCCTCCCGGACACCGGCCGCGCCGGCGGCCGGCCCGTCCAGCACTCCGCGTACCGCCGGCCCGTCCAGTACTCCGCGTACCGACGGCCCGTCCCGGCCCGCCAGCCGGGCGACGTCGTGCACGAACCGCCGCCGCACCGTCGGCTCGTCGAGCGGTGAGGGGTCCTCGTCCCAGGAGGCGTCCAGCAGCACCACCGGCGGCCGTGCCCCGGTGTCCCGCTCCAGCTGCCTGGCGACCTCGAAGGCGAGTACGCCACCGTAGGACCAGCCGGCCAGAGCGTACGGCTCGGCGGAACCGGCCGCCGTCAGCGCCCGGGCGATCCGGGCGGCCGTGGCCGTCACACCCTCCCGCGGGGACACGGCGGCATCCCGGGGATCGGCGGCGAAACCGGCCACACCGATGCCCTCGCGCACCGCCCTGACCAGGGGTACGTAGCAGAACAGCGCACCGCCCGAAGGGTGCAGCAGGATCACCCGCGGCGGGCTCGGCCCTCGCATCGGCACCGGGACCCGGCCGCCGTCCTCCGCGCCGTCCTCCCCGCCGGACAGACGCTCCAGCGAGCCGAGCGGATCGTCGCCGCCGGGCCGCGCGGCGCGGGCCGCGTCGATGACGGTGGCCAGATGCGCGACGGTGGGGGAGACGAAGAAGTCGCCGAGCGCGATCTCCACCCCGAACCTGCGGTTGATCGCCGACAGCAACTGGGCGGCCTGGAGGCTGTTGCCGCCCGCCCGGAAGAAGTCGTCGCGCACACCGAGCCGGACCCGGCGCAGCAGCGGGGCGAGCACATCGCCCAGCAGAATCCGCTCCGTCGCGGTACGGGGCTCGTCGGCGGGCCCGCCGCCCGCCGACGCGGGGTCCGGCGGGGGCAGTCTGCGCCAGTCGACCTTGCCGCCGCTGGTCAGCGGCAGTTCGCCGAGGGCGACGAAGTACGACGGGATCATGTACGACGGCAGCAGCTCGCCGAGACGCTCGCGCACCGACGGCAGCCCCTGCTCGCCGACCCCCGTCACCCAGGCGACGAGGTGCTTCTCCCCGGTCTCGTCGGTCCACGGCCGCACGGTGGCCTGACCGATTCCGGCGACCCCGGCCAGCGCCGACTCCACCTCGCCCAGTTCGATCCGCAGCCCGCGGATCTTGACCTGCTGGTCGAGCCGGCCGAGGAAGACCAGCCGCCCGTCCGGCAGCCGCTTCACCAGGTCCCCGGTCCGGTACAGCCGTCCGCCCGGCGCGGTGCCGAACGGGTCGGCGATGAACTTCTCCGCCGTCAGAGCGTCCCGGTCCAGATAGCCGCGGGCCAGCCCGGCACCGCCGATCACCAGCTCGCCCGGGACGCCGACCGGCACCCGGCGCAGATCGCGGTCGAGCACATGCGCGACATGGTTGGCCATGGGCCGGCCGATCGGGGGCGAGGTCTCCCAGGTGCCCGCGCACTCCTCGACGATCATCGTCACCGTGCACTCGGTCGGCCCGTAGCCGTTGAACAGCCGCCGGCCCGGGTTCCACCGGTTCACCAGCTCACCGCTGAACGCCTCGCCGCCGACGAACGCGATCCGCAGATCCGTGAACCTCTCCGGCGCCAGCAGCGGCATCACGGTCGGCGGCAGATCGATGACGGTGATGCCCGCCCGCTCCATCAGCGACTGGAGCCGGTCGATCGAGACCCGTTCGTCGTCGGTCGCCAGACACAGCCGTGCCCCGGTCAGCAGCGCGGAGAAGGTCTCGAACACCGAGACGTCGAAGGTCACCGACGCGAACCCGAGCACCCGGTCCGCCGGGGTCAGATCGAACAGCTCCCGCGTGGAGTCGATGAAGTTGACCACGCCCCGGTGTTCGAGCAGCACCCCCTTCGGCCTGCCGGTGCTGCCGGAGGTGTAGATGATGTACGCGACATCGCCGGGTGCCGCCGCGAGCGGGGGATCGCGGTCCGGCATCGCCGCCAGCTCCGCGCCGGCCTCGTCCAGCATCACGACGGGCGCGGCGACCGCGCTCACGGCCCCGGCGGCCCCGGTGTGCGCGAGCACCATGAGCAGACCCGCGTCGGCGGCGATCTCCGCGACCCGCGCGGAGGGGTGCGCCGGATCGAGCGGCACATAGGCGGCGCCGGTCTTGAGCACCGCCATCATCGCCGTCGTCAGCTCCGCGCTCCTGCGCAGACAGAGACCGATCCGCGTGCCCGGCCCGGCGCCGCGCCCGCGCAGCAGGGCGGCGAGCCGGTTGGCCCGGGCGTTGAGTTCGGCGTAGCTCGTCGCGGTGCCCGCGACGACGACCGCCACCCGGTCCGGAGCCTCCGCGACGCGGGCCTCGAACTCCGCCACCACGGTGGTCTCGCGCACCGGCCGCGCCGGTCCGCCGGCGGCCTCCGCGAGGAACTCCCGGTCCGCCGCGCTCAGTACGTCCGCTGCCGACAGCGGGGCGTCCGGGCCGGCGGTGAGGGTGTGCAGCAGCGCGTCGTAGTGGCGGGCGAACCTGGCGACGCTCGCGTCGTCGAAGAGACCGGTGTCGAACTCGACGGTCAGCCGTGCGCCGGAGCCGTCGCCCGGCCGCTCCACCAGGTCCCAGCTCATGTCGAACCGGGAGGTGGCGGACGGTACGGGCTCCTCCGTCGCCACGAGTCCCGGCAGGCCGGCCGTGGTCCCCGCGTCCCGCCGCGCGGCGAAGACGACCGGGAAGACGGGGGGCCGCGCCGGGTCGCGGGGCGGGTCCACCGCGTCGAGCAGCTTGTCGAAGGGCAGGCTGCCGTGGGCGTGCGCCTCCCGGGTGGCGCGCGAGACCCGCCGGACCAGCTCCCGGAAGGTCGGGTCGCCGGAGACGTCCCCGCGCACCACCGTCATCTGGGCGAAGCACCCGATCACCGAGGACACGGAGTCGTGCCGGCGGCCCGCGTCCGGCGTGCCGATCACCAGGTCGTCCAGGCCGGAGTAGCGGTGCAGCAGGGTGAGGAAGGCGGCGAGGAGGACGTCGGACGGGTCCGCGCCCTCCTCGCGGGCCAGCTCCCCGGCCCGCTCCAGGCCCTCCCGCCCGACCGGGAACACGCCCGAGCCGCCGGCGAAGGCCGGGGTGTCGCCGCGCGGCCGGTCGGCCGGGAACTCCAGCACCTCGGCGCCCGCGAGCCTCTCCCGCCAGTACGCGGCCGGCCCGTCGAGCCCGCCGCCGTCGAGCCGGCCGCGCTGCCACAGGGCGTAATCCGGGTAGTGCGCGGTGAGTTCGGACAGCCGGGGCTCGTCGCCGTCGCGCAGGGACCGGTGGACCTCGGCCAGTTCGCGGGTCAGCACACCGAGCGACGGCCCGTCGAGGACGAGGTGGTGCCCCTCGAAGAGGAACAGGTGGTCGTCCGGCGCCACCCTGATCAGCGCCGCGCGCCACAGCGGCCTTCTGCTCACGTCGAACGGTGCTCCGAGCCATTCCGCCGCGTGTGCCCGCGCGGCGGCGAGCCGCTGCCCGTGGTCGCCCTCCGCCGTTTCGATCAGCGGCAGCTCGACCGGGACCTCCGGGACGACCTCCTGCACCGGGCCGCCCTCGCGCTCCACGATCGCGGTCCGCAGCGCCTCGTGCCGGGCGACCACCACCGCCAGCGCCGAGCGCAGCGCGCCCACCTCCAGATCACCCCGGAGCCGGACACACAGCGGCACATTCCACACGGGGCTCTCCGGTCCCGGCCGGCCGAGGGTCCACAGGGCCTCCTGGGTGGGCGACAGGGGAGTCGGACCCGTGTCGCCGCGCGGCGTCGGGCCCCGCCCGGCCGCGCCCTCCAGCTGCGCCCGCAGCCGCGCCAGGAACCGCGCGCGGCGCTCCGCCGGCAGCGCGGCGAGACGCTGGGTCATATCGGTCATCGGGGGCTCCTTCCGGCCGGCGGTGCCCCGGTCACCCGGTCGTCCGGACGGACGGGCAGCCGCGCCAGCTCCGCGAGGGCGATGGACAGCACATCGATGCCGCGCAGATAGTCCGACAGCACGATGTGCTCCGTGTCGGCGTGATCGAGTCTGCTGTCGCCCGGGCCGTAGGTCGCCATCGGGATGTCCCAGACCTCGGCGAGGGTGTTCATGTCCGAGGTGGCCGTCTTCACCACGAGACGGGGCTGGGCGTGCAGCCGCCGGATACCGGAGACCAGCGCGCGGACCACCGGCGTGGCGCGGCCCGCCCGGCAGGCCGCCACCGAGTTCAGCACGTCGAGGTCACCGGCCGGCAGACGGTCGCGCAGCTCCCGCACCAGCGCCTCGCTGTCGAACCCCGGGGGGGTGCGGACGCTGAACTCGGCTGTCGCCGTGGTCAGATCGGCGTTCAGCCCGCAGAGCGTCGCGCCCGGCCGGGCGAACACATCGTGGCCCGCGTCGGGTCCGAGCAGATCGACCAGGGCGGCCCAGCAGGCGACCGCCAACTCGGACGCCTTCGGCGCCGGGTTGCTCGGATGGGTGGCGGGACACCTGACGGTGTAGCGGAGGTCGAGCTTGCCCTTGTAGCCGAGGACCACACTCGACCAGCCGCTCGGCTCACCCACGATCAGGGCGTCCGGCCGGTCGTGGGTGGCCCGGACCGCCATCGCCCCGCGCGAGCCCGGGGTCTCCTCCTCGACGACACCGATCACCACGATCCGGCCGGGGACGTCCACCGCGCCGGCCGCGGCGCAGATCATCGCCGCCAGCGGCCCCTTCGCGTCCACCGCGCCCCGGCCGTGCAGCCTGCCCCCCTCGGAGCGGACCGGCAGCCGGCCCGGGACGGTGTCCAGATGCCCCAGCAGCATCAGGGTCGGGCCGTCGCCGCGTTCGATCACGCCGATGACATTGCCCACTCCGTCGATATGCGCCGCGAAACCCAGGTCCGCCATCGCCTCGGCCAGGAAGTCGGCGAGCGCGCGCTCCTGGTAGGACGTGGAGGGGATCTCCAGCATTCCGCGCAGCAGTCCCACGGCGTAGGTCTCGGTGACGCCGCCCGACCGGGTGAAGGCCGAGTTCATCGCGGGGCTCGTTCCCGCAGATGTCCGACGATGCGGTCCGCGACATCGACCCGGCCGCCGAGCGCGGAGTGGAAACCGCTGAACTCGACCCGGTGGTTGACCTCCAGCACCAGCAGCCGGCCGTCCCGGTCCTCGATCAGATCGACACCGGCGATATCCGCGCCGACGGCGGCGGCGGCGGCGACCGCCAGCCGGGTGATCCCGGGAGTCGCCTCGCACGGGCGGGCCTGCGCGCCGAGCGCCACATTGGCACGCCATGTCCCCCCGGTCCGGTGGACGGCGCCCAGCAGCTCACCGCCGACCACGATCGCTCTGATGTCCCTGCCGGGCCTGTCGATCAACTCCTGCACATATCCGAGGTGCGACTGCGGGCCGGGCAGCGCGGCGACGTACTCCAGCACCCCCTCGGCACCGGCGCGGTCGGGCAGCCTGACCACCAGCCGCCCCCACGAGCCGACCAGCGGTTTGATCAGCGCCGGATAGCCGATGGAGTCCAGCGCGGCCAGCGCGGCCTTCGGGGTGAGGCCGAGCGCGGTGCGCGGTGTCGGCACCCCGGCCGCCCACAGCGCCATCGTGGTGCGCCACTTGTCACCGCACACCTCGGTGGCGTCGGCGCTGTTGACCACCAGGGCCCCGGCGGACGCGAGGGCACGGGCCGCGTACGCCGCGCGCACCTGCCCGATCTCCCGGTTCAGCACGAGATTCCAGGGCGGCTCACGCCGTCCGGCCGGGAACCACTGCTCCCGTGTGTCGACGTGGTCGAAGGGCACACCGTGCCGGTCGAACGCCTCGAAGAGGCGCTTCTCGTCCGCGCCGACCCTGCTGGCGAGTACGGCGATCCTGCCGTCACCCGGGTGCTCTGGTGTCGCTGACACGTGACCTCCGTAGTAGGACCACTGGTGGACCGGACCGGACGGCACAACCGGTCTGCCGCGCCGAAGGGACGTTATCGGCGGCCGGGGCGGAGCGCGTCCGCTCCAGGTTCAACCGGGGGCAAGCGACGCGCTGACTTTTCTTCCGCGCGGGTGCTCCTATCGCTTACCCGGCCCGGGCATCGGCCGTGCCACTCTGGCAGTGGAATCCGAATAGCCGTCGGAATGGTTCACCGCGGGATTTCTCTCCGATGGCCCGTCAGCAGCGCCAGTGGGAAGGGGAAACCGTGGAGCACATTCCGGAGCGGATACCGGTGCTCGCCCTGTGGAGTGCGCCGCGCTGTCGCTCCACCGCGTTCGCGCGGATGATGGCGGAACGCGGCGACCGCACCGTTGTGCACGAGCCGTTCTCCCATGTGGCCGACTTCGGCGAGACGAAGGTCGGCGAACGCGTCGCGCACACCGAGCAGGATGTCATCGCGGCGCTGCGTGCCGCCGCCGCGCGGAAGCCGGTCTTCTTCAAGGACACCACGGACTTCCACTACCCGGCACTCCTCGCGGACGAGGCATTCCTCGCGGCCGCGACCCACACCTTCATCATCCGCCACCCCGCCGAGGCCATCGCCTCGCACCACGCGCTCAATCCGGACCTCGGCCGCGACGAGATCGGCTTCGCCTGGCTGTACGAGATCTTCACGGCCGTGCGGGACGCCACCGGCACCACCCCGGTCGTGGTCGACTCGGACGATCTGCTCGACCGGCCGGCCGACACCGTGCGGGCGTACTGCTCGGCCGTGGGCATCCCCTTCCTGCCCGAGGCGCTGAGCTGGCAGCCGGGCATGAGATCGGAGTGGCGGGCGACCAGCCGGTGGCACGAGTCGACGAGCAGGACCGCCGGCTTCACCCGGGGGCCGGGCGAGGGGGCCGGGACGGTCGCCGCGAACCCGGTGCTCCGGGCCCACCGCGACCACCACCTGCCGTACTACGAACGGCTGCGCGCCGTCGCGCTCCGGCCATGACCGCCGCCCGGGCCGGAACAGCCGGCCGGACGGCCCTGTGAGTACACCGGAACATCGATGCGGATATTCGAGGTGATCACGGTGAGTACGGAGATCGCGGCGAGTGCGGAGCATACGAATCAACAGTCCGGACGGGGAATTCCCCCGTGCGTTCCGGTGAGGGGGACGGCATGACGGACATCGCTCTGTCCTCCGTTGTGAGCCGGCTGTGCGATCCGGTCGACCTGTCCGGCCATCGCAACAATACGGCCGTCTCCGCGGCGACGGCGACGAAAGCCGGGAAGTTCAATGTGTGGGGGAACTCCTATGCCGCCGAGTATCTGCCCGAAGGCGGCAGCCTCGTCCGGGTGGGCGGTGTTCCCTTCCTCTTTCCCCCGGTCTGCGACGGTCCGGACAACATCCGCTGCGCCGGTCAGTTCCTCGGGGTGCCCGAGGGCCGCTACGACTGGGTCCATGTGCTGGCGGCGGCGGAACGGCGCTGCGAGTCCGCCGTCGAGCTGAACTTCGCTGACGGCTCGGTCGACGCCGAGGCGCTGCGGGTCTCCGACTTCTGGTCGGCGCCCGCGTGGTTCGGCGAGATCAAGGCGTTCGAGAGCCTCGTCATGCACTACCCCCACCATGTGCAGCGAGGCGTGTCCGCGGTCATCTGGGCACAGCGCGTGCCGGTCACCCGGCGGGCCGCGCTGGCCGGCGTCCGGCTGCCCCGCAATGTCGCGGTCCATGTCTTCGCGGTCACCCTCCAGCGGGCGGAGACCGGTCATGACCGGTGAGGCGACAGCACGGACGTACATGATCACCGGGCCGGAGCCCGAGCTGTGGTACCGCGACCTGATCAGCTGTCTCCAGGCCACGTTCGGATCGCTGGTGGCACGGGAGGGCGCCGACCCGCTGGCCGTGCTCGGCGCGGGCTGGCGGTTTCTGCACCTGCCGGGCGATGTCAGATCCGAGGAGTTCTACTACCCCTGCCCGCCCGGCGAAGCCGCCGGCTCCGATTCCGGCTCCGGCTCCGGCTCCGGCTCCGGCTCCGATTCCGGCTCCGGATCGGGATCGGGCTCCGGCTCCGGCGGCGATCTCGGAGCCGCGCTGGCCCCCCACCACGGACTGCGCTCGCGCTGGTGGCACCCCGCCGACGAGGACGACCTCTGGCGGGAGGTGCGCGAGACACTCGCCGACGACCGGCTGGTCATCGCCGCCGTGGACAACTTCCATCTGCCGTTCCGGCCCGCGTACGGGGATGTGCACGCCGCGCACCTCGTGATCGTCCACGGCCTGGACGAGGTCCGCGGACTGGTGTACGTCTCCGACGCGATGCCGCCCGCGTTCCGCGGCACCGTCCCGATCGAGGCGTTTCTGCGCAGTTGGGGCTCGGCCAACCCGACCGACGTCCAGGACGCCTTCTTCAGCGACTCGCGGATCGGCAGACGCTGTCTCGACGTCCGCCTCGACACCCCGCCCCCGCCCCTCACCCCCGCACTGCTCGGCGGATTCCTGCGCACCGACAACGAGATCTTCACCACCGCGGGCCCGGACCGCACCGGACTGGCCGGATTCGACGCGTTCACCGGGGAACTCCTCGACCGGTGCCGGGCCGGTGACGCCACCGCGCTGCGCGAGCTGTACCCGTTCGGGTGGGGCATGCAGGCGCAGGCCTCGCTCCACGGTGAGCTGCTGCGCCGCTGCGGCCGGGAGTGGGGCGATCCGGCGCTCGCCGGGGCCGGCCGGGCGGTCGAGTCCGTCGCGCACGCGTGGACCGGACTCCGGATCACCGCCGCGCACGGTCTCGGCGACCCCCGCGCCGTCTCGGCCGACATCGCGCACCACGCCACCGTGCTGCGCGGCATGTACGCGAGCGCGGTCGACGCCGTCGGCGCGGCGGCGGCGGAGCTGTGACGCCGCGCGGCTCGACCCCCCGTGACCAGAGAGGACAGTGATGAGCAAGCTGGCAGCGTTCGGCGGTTCCGCGGTCGTGCCGAGGGACCGGCGCCGGGTGGACTGGCCGCTGGTCGAGGACGAGGACCGCAAGGCCGTCATCGACGCGCTCGGCGGCTCCAGAATGGTCTCCGACACGGACGGCGCGAATCCGGTCTCCGCGCTTGAGGAGCACTGGGCGCGGCGGTTCGGCTTCGGCCACTGCGTCGCCGTCTCCACCGGCACCTCCGCGCTCTCCCTCGCCCTGGCCGCACTCGGTGTCGGGCCGGGCGACGAGGTGATCGTGCCCGCGCTCAGCTTCGTCGCCACCGGGCTCGCGCCGGTGCACCAGATGGCCGTCCCCGTCTTCGCCGACATCGACCCGGTCACCTTCAACATCGACCCGGACGATGTGGAGCGCCGGATCACCGACCGGACCGCCGCGATCATCCCGGTGCATCTCCACGGCGCGCCCGCCGACATGGACCGGATCACCGCCATCGCGCGCAGACACGGCCTCGCCGTGGTGGAGGACGCGGCCCAGGCCCCCGGGGCGACCCACCGGGGGCGGCCCGTCGGCGGGATCGGCGAGGCGGGCGCGTTCAGCCTCCAGGTCACCAAGAACATCCCCACCTGCGGCGAGGGCGGTCTGCTCGTGACCGGCAGCGCCGACATCGCCGAGGCGGTCCGCAAGGGCCGGCAGTTCGGCGAGGTGATCGAGGCCGGGCAGGAGCGCGACTACATCTCGTACACCCTCGGCTGGAACCACAAGATGAACGCCATCCAGGCCGCGTTCACCGATGCCCAGCTCACCCGGTTCGACGACTACGAACGCGCGCGCCAGCGCAATGTCGCGGCCTTCCTCGCGCGGCTCGCCGAACTGCCCGGCCTGCGGGTGCCGACCGCGCTCCCGGAGACCACCCACGCCTGGCACATCCTGAGGTTCCGGTTCGACCGGGCCGCGTTCGGTCTGGAGGGGGTCCCGCCCGAGGCCCTGCGCTCCGCCCTGCGGCGGCTGCTGCGCGCCGAGGGCGTGCCCATGTCGCGATACCAGCTCATGCCGCTCCCCGACCAGAAGGTGTTCGTCGACCGGGTCGGCTTCGGCGGGGGCTACCCCTGGTCCGTGACCGGCGCACCCGCGCCGGTGGCGGGGGAGGGCTACCCGGTGGCCCGCGAGGTCGTCGCCGGCACGCTGACGCTTCAGAAGCGCCACCTCCATCCGGGGTCCGGGGATCTGCTCGGTCTCTACGCGGAGGCCTTCGAGAAGGTGTGGGCCCACCCCGACATGGTGGCCACGCTCGCGGCGGCGGCGTCATGACCACCACCCGGACGGCCACCCGGGACACCCTGGAATCCACCGCCGCGCGCATCCGCTCCCATATCGTCGACATGTGCGCGGGCCCGGAGGGCGGCCACCTCGGCGGCGCGTTCTCCTGCACCGAGGTGCTCACCGCGCTGTACTTCTCGGTGCTGAACGTCGACCCCCGGCGGCCGGACGACCCCGACCGCGACCGCTTCCTGCTCAGCAAGGGCCACGCCGCCGTCGCCCTCTACGCGACCCTGGCCGAACGGGGCTTTCTCCCCGTCGAGGAGCTCGCCGGATACGGACGCCCCGGCAGCAGGCTGATGGGCCATCCCGTGCGCGCGGTCCCCGGAGTGGAGCTGCCGACCGGGTCACTCGGCCACGGTCTCGCGCTGGCCTGCGGATTCGCGCTGGCGGGCCGGTACGCCCGCCGTGACGCGCGCAGCTTCGTCCTGCTCGGCGACGGCGAACTCCAGGAGGGCTCGGTGTGGGAGGCGGCCATCGCCGCCGCGTCGCTGGGGCTGGACCGGCTGGTCGCCGTGGTGGACCGCAACGGGCTCCAGCTCACCGGTCACACCGAGCGGATCGCGCCGATGGAACCACTGGCCGACCGCTGGCGCAGTTTCGGCTGGGCGGTGCGCGACGTGGACGGCCATGACGCGACCGGGCTGGCGGACCATCTCGCCGCCGCCCCGTGGGAGCCGGGCCGGCCGAGCGTACTGATCGCCCGCACGGTCAAGGGCCAGGGGTTCCCCGTCCTCGCCGGCCGGGCGGCCAGCCACTATGTGACGCTGTCGAAGCGCAACCATGCACGGGCGAGGGCCGCGCTGCGGACCGGGGACACCGCCGGATGAGCCGCGCGACCCGAGAGGCCTACCGGGACCGTCTGCTCCCGCTGCTGAGCGCGCACCCCGAGGTGATCTGTCTGGACAGCGACACCGGCCTGTTCAGCGCGGAGCACGCCGAGACCGCCGGTGAGCAGTACCTCAACCTCGGTATCGCCGAGCACAATCTGATGGGCGTGGCCGCCGGTCTCGCCGCGTGCGGCCGGATGCCGTTCGTCAACACGATGGCCGCCTTCGCCGCCTCCCGCGCACTGGAGGCGATCAAGATCGATATCGCCTACAACCGGTTGCCGGTCCGCATCATGGCCACGCACGGCGGGCTCGCCGCCGGCCATCTCGGCCCGACCCACCAGGCCCTGGAGGACCTCGCCGTCCTGCGGGTGCTGCCGGAGATGACCGTGGTGGTGCCGGCCGACGCCGCCGCCACGGAGGCGTTCGTCGAACAGAGCCTGAGCCTGCCAGGACCGCTCTACGTCCGGCTCGGCCGCAAACCGTCGCCGGCGCTGCCCGTGTCGCCGCCACCGGTCATCGGACGGGCGCAGACGCTGCGGCGGGGCGGCGACGTGGTGCTCGCGTGCTGCGGCCCCTACCCGGTGCTCGCCTGCCTCGCCGCGGCGGACGTCCTCGCCGGGCAGGGCGTCGAGGCCACCGTCCTCAACCTGCACACCCTGCGGCCGTTCGACACGGCGGCCCTGGTCGCCGCGGCGCGGCAGGCCGCGCTCGTCGTCACGGTCGAGGAGCACTGGCGCAGCGGCGGCCTCGGCGGCGCGGTCGCCGAAGCGCTGGCGGAGGCGGCGCCCACCAGGGTGCTGAGGCTGGGGGTGCCGGACCGGTTCGTCGACGCCGTCGGCAGTCAGGAACACCTCGTCACGCACTACGACCTCACCGCGGAGCGGGTCGTGAGGACGGTCCGTACCGCCCTCGGCACGGCTGCCCCCTCCGGGACCACCGATCGGAAGGACACCCTCACATGACCACAGCGGCGCAGACCTGTCCCGAGTGCGAGGACGAGGTGAACATCAGCGATTCGGCGCGGCTCAACGAGATCGTCGAGTGCGCGGGCTGCCGGAGCGAACTGGAGATCGTGGCGCTGGGCCCACCGGTGCTCGCCCTCGCGCCCGAGGTCGAAGAGGACTGGGGGGAGTAGACCGTGCGCGGACCCATGACACGCGGTGGACCCGTGCCGCGCGGTGGACCCGTGCCGCGCGGCGGGCGGACGGCACACGGCGGACGGACGGCACCCACCGGGGCGCGGCCGTGATCCGCGCCGCGGTGGTCGGCGCGGCCGGCTACATCGGCGGGGAACTGCTGCGCCTGCTCATCGGCCACCCCGAGGTCGAGGTGGTGGGCGCGGTGTCCTCCCGGTTCCCCGGCCGGCGGGTCGACGGTGTGCACCCCAATCTGCGCTCCGCCACCGACCTGTTGTTCTGCTCGGCCGATGAGGTGGACGAGTGCGACACCGTCTTCCTCGCCACACCGCACCGCGCCGCCATGACACAGATCGACCGCTGGATCGGACAGGCCAAGCAGGTCATCGACCTCACCGGGGACTTCCGGCTGGACGACACCGAGGTCTACCGGCGCCACTACGGCACCGAGCACGCGGCGCCGCGGCTGCTCGGCGACTTCGTCCCCGGGATACCCGAGCTGCACCGGGAGCGGCTGGGCACCGCCGACCTGGTCAGTGTGCCCGGCTGCATGGCGGTGGCGGGGGTGCTCGCCCTCCACCCGCTGGTGACCCGGGGCCTGATCGAGCCGACAGCGGTCCGCTTCGACGCGCGCACCGGGTCCAGTGGTTCCGGCGCGACCGCGGGCACGGCGAATCTGCACGCCGAGCGCAGCGGGGCGATGCGGGTGTTCGCCCCGACCGGGCACCGGCACGAGGCCGAGATCTCCCGGCACCTCGGCATCCCGGTCACCATGACCGCGACCGGAGTCGAGGCGGTGCGCGGTGTGCAGACGATCGGCCACGCCACCCTGCGCCCCGGTGTGGACAAGGCGGCGGTGCGCCGGGCCTTCCGCGAGCAGTACCGGAACGAGCCGTTCGTCCGTCTGGTGGCCCACCAGCGCGGCACCTTCCGCTACCCGGAGCCGAAGATCCTGCTGGGCTCGAACTTCTGCGACGTCGGCTACGCCGTCGACGAGGAGGCCGGGCGGCTGGTGACCATCGCGGCTCTGGACAACCTCATGAAAGGGGGCGCGGGCAACGCGGTGCAGTGTCTGAACATCCGCATGGGCCGGCCGGAGACGCTCGGCCTGTCCTTCCCCGGCCTGCACCCCCTCTGATCCCCCGGTGACTGGAGACACTGTGATCACCAGACCGCTGACCGTCGTCAAGTGCGGCGGCAACCCCGCCGTCGACGCCGCGGGCATCTGCGCCGACGTCGCCGGACTCGTCCGCGCCGGGGAGTCCGTACTCCTGGTGCACGGAGGGTCCGGGGAGATCGCCCGGCTGGCCGGGAGACTCGGCGTACCGCAGCGCACCCTGGTCGCCCCGGACAGGGTGTCCACCCGGTACACCGACCCCGCGACCCTGGAGGTGGTCGTCCTCGCGCTGGCCGGCGGGGTCAAACCGAGGATCGTCGCGGAGCTGTCCCGGCACGGGGTGCCCTCGGTCGGCCTGACCGGCCTGGACGGCGGCATGCTGCGCGCGCGCCGCAAGTCCGCCGTACGGTCCGTGGTGGACGGCCGGACGACCCTGGTCCGGGACAACCTCAGCGGCCGGCTCAGCGAGGTGCGGCCCGAACTGCCGGAGACACTGCTCCGCTCCGGCTTCGTGCCCGTGGTCTCACCGCCCGCGCTCGACGAGCACGGCCATCCGGTGAATGTCGACGCCGACCGGGTCGCGGCGGCCCTCGCCGTGGCGCTCGGGGCCGGCCGGCTGGTGCTGCTGACCGGCGCACCGGGCGTACTGGCCGATCCCGGCGACGACACCAGCACACTGAGCCGCTGCGAGGTGCCGGCGACCGGCGCGCCCGGCCGGTACGCCGGTGGCGGCATGGCACTCAAACTCGTCGCGGCACGGGAGGCCCTGACCGGGGGAGTGGAGTCGGTGCGCATAGCGGACGGGCGGGTCGCCGACCCGGTCAGCCGGGCGCTGGCCGGCTCCGGGACCGAGGTCACCGTGCGGGGACCGGAACCGGCGGCCACCCGCCCGCGCGAAAGGGAGATCCGGACATGAGCGAACCGAACGGCGGACCGGCCGCGCGGCGGGGCGGCACGCCCCGGCCGCCCGGACCGCCGCGCACGGACAGGACCACCACCATCGAGCGGGGGCTGTCGTGACCGCCGTCGCCCGGGCGGCGGTCGGCGCCGCATCCGGGCACACCGACCCGCGGCCCCCGCCGGGGGTGATCCCGCTGACCCATCTGGAGATGCTGGAGTCCGAGGCCGCGCACATCTTCCGCGAGGTGGCGGGCGAGTTCGACCGGTCGACGCTGCTCTTCTCGGGCGGCAAGGACTCGATCGTGATGCTGCATGTGGCCCTCAAGGCCTTCGCGCCCGCGCCGCTGCCGTTCCCGCTGCTCCATGTCGACACCGGCCACAACTTCTCCGAGGTGATCGCCTACCGGGACCGGACGGTCGAGCGGCACGGCCTGCGGCTCGATGTGGCCTCCGTGCAGTCCTACATCGACAGCGGAACCCTCCGCGAGCGCCCGGACGGCACCCGCAATCCGCTGCAGACCGTGCCGCTGCTGGACGCGATCCGCGACCACCGCTTCGGCGCGGTGTTCGGCGGCGGCAGGCGCGACGAGGAGAAGGCCCGCGCCAAGGAGCGCGTGTTCAGCCTGCGGGACGAGTTCGGGGCCTGGGACCCCCGCCGGCAGCGGCCCGAGCTGTGGCAGCTGTACAACGGCCGCCACGAGCCCGGTGAGCACGTCCGGGTGTTCCCCCTGTCCAACTGGACCGAACTCGACGTCTGGCAGTACATCGAGCACGAGGGCATCGAACTGCCCGGGATCTACTTCGCGCACCGGCGGAAGGTGTTCCGGCGCGGTGGCATGTGGCTGGCACCCGGCGACTGGGGCGGCCCCCGGGACGGTGAACCCGTCTCCGAGCGGCTGGTCCGGTACCGCACGGTCGGTGACATGTCCTGCACCGGGGCGATCGACTCCCCGGCCTCGACGGTGGGGGAGGTGATCGGGGAGATCGCGGCGAGCCGGGTGACCGAGCGCGGCGCGAGCAGGGCCGACGACCGGATGTCCGAGGCCGCCATGGAGGACCGCAAGCGAGAGGGGTACTTCTAGCCATGCCGGCGGAGGTCGCGGAAACACCAGCGCACACCGGAACACCGGCGGACACGCGGACCGGAACACCGGCGGACACGCGGACCGGAACACCGGCGGACACGCAACCCCGGACAGCGGCGCGCACCGGAGCGGAAGCGGAAGCGGATGCGGAGGGCCGGGCGGGCGCGGAAGGCGAGGGCCGGGCCGGGCCGCCCCGGCGGCTCCCGGGCGGCCTGCTCCGCCTGGCCACCTGCGGCTCGGTCGACGACGGCAAGTCCACCCTGGTCGGACGGCTGCTGTACGACACCAAGTCGGTCCTCGCCGACCAGGCGGCGGCCATCGAGGAAGTCTCCCGCCGCCGGGGCCGGGACGGCCCCGACCTGGCGCTCCTCACCGACGGCCTCCGGGCCGAGCGGGAGCAGGGCATCACCATCGATGTGGCGTACCGCTACTTCGCGACACCCCGGCGCCGGTTCATCCTCGCGGACACACCGGGGCATGAGCAGTACACACGGAACATGGTGACCGGCGCCTCCACCGCGGATCTGGCGGTGATCCTGGTCGACGCCCGCCAGGGAGTGGTGGCCCAGACCCTGAGGCACTGCGCGATCACCGCCCTGCTGCGGACCCCCCATGTCGTACTGGCGGTCAACAAGATGGACACCGTCGGACACCGGGAGTCCGTCTTCACCGCGATCGCCGCCGAATTCGCCGAGCGGGCCCATGAGCTGGGACTCGCCGACGCGGTCGCCATCCCCATGTCGGCCCTGGCCGGCGACAACGTGGTCGAACCGTCCACCAGGATGGACTGGTACGGCGGGGACACGCTCCTGGCCCATCTGGAGAAGGTGCCGCTCGGCGCGGACACCGCCGGTGGACCGCTGCGCCTGCCGGTGCAGTACGTGATCCGGCGCCCGGACGGCGGCGCGCGGCCGGCGGAACGCTGGCCGGCCGGGCAGCTCGCCTCCGGCCGGCTCTCGGTCGGCGATCCCGTCGTCGTGCAACCGGGGGGCGCGACCAGTACGGTCGTGGGCCTCACGGTGCTCGGCAGGGAGACCGGCACCGCGTGGGCGCCGCAGTCGGTCGCCGTCCGTCTCGCCGACGAACTGGACGTCTCCCGGGGCGATGTCCTCACCGCGCACCCCGCCCCCCGGCCGCTGCGGCGCCTCACCGCCACCGTGTGCCATCTCGACGACCGCCCCCTGCGCGCCCGGCAGCGCGTGCTGCTCAAGCACACCACCCGGACGGTCCCCGCCGTGGTGGAGCACATCGACTACCGGATGGATGTCACCATCGCCCGCCGTCTGCCCTCCCGGGACGGCCTCGGCGCCAACGACATCGGCGGTGTGCGCATCCGCACCGCCGAGCCGCTCGCCGTGGACGACTACGCGGAGATCAGACGTACCGGATCGTTCCTGCTCATCGACCCGCGGGACGGAGCGACGCTCAGCGCCGGAATGGTCGGGGCCGCGGCCCCGCCGCCCCCGCGCCCGGCGCGCGGACGACCCGCCGCGAAACCTCGGCGGAAGCAACGTACGACTGACGAAATCGCCTCGGACGGGACCTAGCCTGACGCCATGAGTGACTCACCCTCCCCCCAGGACCACATCGCCCTCGCCGAGCAGTGGAGCGCGCGCAACTACCATCCGTTACCCGTGGTGCTCAGCCATGGGGAAGGCGCCTGGATGACCGGTCAGGACGGCCGGCGGTATCTCGACTTCCTCGCCGGGTACTCCGCACTCAACTTCGGCCACCGGCACCCCGATATCGTCGCCGCCGCCACCGCGCAGCTCAACCGGCTCACCCTGACCGGCCGTTCCTTCCACCACGACCAGTTCGGACCGTTCTGCCGTGAGCTGGCCGAGCTGACCGGCACCGAGATGGTGCTGCCCGCCAACACCGGCGCCGAGGCCGTCGAGGCGGCCGTGAAGATCGCCAGGAAGTGGGCCTACCAGGTCAAGGGCGTACCGGACGGCGCCGCCGAGATCGTGGTCGCCGGAGCCAACTTCCACGGCCGCACCACGACCATCATCTCCTTCTCCACCGACGAGGCCGCCCGCAAGGAGTTCGGCCCGTTCACGCCGGGCTTCACGGTGGTGCCCTTCGGCGACGCCGACGCGCTGCGCGCCGCGATCACCGGGAACACGGCGGCGGTGCTGCTGGAGCCGATCCAGGGCGAGGCGGGTGTGATCGTCCCGCCGAAGGGATACCTCGCCGAGGTCCGCCAGGTGTGCGACGACAGCGACACGCTGTTCATCGCCGACGAGGTCCAGTGCGGCCTGGCCCGCACCGGAGCGACGCTGGCGCTGGACGACGAGGACGTCCGCGCGGATCTGTACACCCTGGGCAAGGCCCTGGGCGGCGGGATCATGCCGGTGTCCGCGGTGATCGGCCGGGCCGATGTCCTCGGTGTGCTCAAGCCCGGCGAGCACGGCTCGACCTTCGGCGGCAACCCCATGGCGTGTGCCATCGGCCGCGCGGTGGTGCGGCTGCTGGCGACCGGGGAGTTCCAGCAGCGCTCCCGCGAACTCGGCGCGTATCTGCACACCCGGCTCGGGGAAGTGGAGGGTGTCGCCGAGGTCCAGGGCCGCGGTCTGTGGGCCGGTGTGCGCATCGCCGGCGGCCGCCGGACCGGACGCCAGGTGTCCGAGGCGCTCGCCGGGCGCGGGGTGCTCTGCAAGGAGTCCGGGGCGACCCTCCGGGTGGCGCCGCCGCTGGTGATCACCCGTGAGGAGATCGACTTCGGGGTCGAGGCGATCGCCGGAGCACTGGCGTGACCGGCCCGTCCGGCGCCGTCCGGAGGGCGGGGGGGACCGGCCCCTGAGCCCTTGTGTGCCGCGCCCCGCGGGGAACCCCAACTGATAGTCTCCGCAGCCGTGTTGCCGTTTCCGACCCCCGGCGTGCCGCCGCCGGGGGGTGAGAGAAGGAGCCACATTGTCCATCGATGCCGTACCCACCGGCCAACAGCCCTCCGCGGCCGCCACCGGACGGCCTCGCATCCTGATCATCGGCGGCAAGCTCAAGCTTGTCCGCAAGGCCCGGGAACTGGGGCTGGACGTGGTGCACGTCCAGTACCCGGACGCGTACGACCGCGGCCACTGGCCCTACGTCGACCAGGCGCTGCTGCTCGACTACGGCGACATCGACCGGCTGCTGCCGCTGGCCCGGGCGCTGCACGAGACCAGTCCCTTCCGGGCGGCCGTGTCGGTGTTCGAGCTGGGGCTGCTGCCCGCGGCGCGGATCAACGAGGCGCTCGGGCTCGGCGGCGAGTCCGTCGAGACCGTGGAACTGCTCCTGGACAAGTGGCGGATGCGGCGGCGGCTGGCCGCCAAGGGCATCAGCCCGATGGCCTCCGCCGTCGGCCGCTCCACCCGGGACGTGCGGGAGTTCGTCGAGCGCCACGGCCTCCCGGTCATCGTCAAGCCGATCCGTGAGTCGGGCAGCGTCGGGGTGTTCTGCATCCGCGAGCCGGCCGATGTGGACGCCGTCGCCGACCGGTTCCGCGCCCTCGACGACGGGCACTGGGTCGCAGGGGACCTGTTCGGCGCCGACGCCTTCGAGGAGTTCCTCCTGGAGGAGTATCTGGACGGCCCGGAGATCAGCGTGGAGACCCTGAGCTTCGACGGCCGGCACGTGGTCGTCGCGGTGACCGACAAGGAGGAGTTCGGCGGCCCCGGGTTCGTCGAGATCGGACTCTCGCAGCCCAGCCGCTGCCCGGCGGACACCCTGGACGAGGTCACCCGGCTGGTGACGGACTTCCTCGACGCGATGGGGCTGCGCGACGGCCCCGGGCACACCGAGATCCGGCTGACCGCGAACGGCCCGAGGATCATCGAGTCCCACAACCGCATCGGCGGCTACGGGGTCAACGAACTGGTCGAGACCGCCTACGGCGTCGACATGGAGCGCTACACCCTGGGCGCCCCGTTCGGCCTGGTGGAGCCGCTGACCGCGTCGCCGAGGGCCCGGGGCGGAGCGGCCCTCCAGGCCCTCACACCGGAGCCCGGACGGGTCGTGGCGGTGAACGGCGTGGACGCCGTGCGCGCGGACCCCGCCTTCGTCGACCTCCATCTGAAGGTGAAGCCGGGCGATGTGGTGTCACCGCTGACCTGGAACGAGGACATCGGCGGCTATGTCGTCGCCCGGGGGGACACCGCCACCGAGGCCATCGCCCACAGCAGGCGGCTGGCCGAGGCGATCGACGTGCGCACCGAGCCCGTCGAGTGAGCAGCGCGCCGCCGGACGGGCCGGGCGTCGAGGAGCCGAGGTTCCGCGACGCGCTGCGCGGCCTGCCCGCCCGGGTCTGGATCATCAGCCTCGGCATCCTGGTCAACCAGATCGGCAACTTCCTTCCCGTCTTCATCGTGCTCTATCTGACCGGGCGCGGTTACTCCGCCGGGGCGGCGGGGCTGGTGCTGGGTGTGTCGGGTGTGGGCAAGGTGCTCGGCAACGCCATCGGCGGCCATCTCGCCGACCGGATCGGCCGGCGGTGGACCATCGTGCTGTCCGCGGTGACCACCTCCGGACTGACGGCGGCCGTCCCGTTCCTGGGACCGCTGGCGCTCATCGTGACAGTGGTCGGGCTCATCGGCGTCACCTCGCAGATCTACCGGCCGGCCGCCGCCGCCGTGCTGGTCGACTCCGTGGAGCCGACCAACCAGAAACGGCTCGCCGCCTTCGGGGTGTTCCGGTTCGCGGTGAACGTGGGCTCGGCCGTGGGCGGCGTCATCGGCGGTGTGCTGGCGAGCAGCTCCTACACGGGGCTCTTCCTGGTCAACGCCGCCGCCTGTCTGCTGTTCGGGGTGGTCGTGGCGGTGCTGCTGCGGGACGCGCGCCCGCCGCACCCCGCCCCGGACGGCGCGGACCCGCGACAGGACGGGGGGGTGGGGTACCGGCAGGTGCTCGCGGACCGCACCCTGACCCGCTTCCTGGTGATGACCGTGTTCGCCGAGTTCGTCTACATCCAGTCCACCGTCGGCCTGCCCCTGCACGTCGACGACGCGGGGCTGAGCGAGCGCGACTTCGGCCTCCTCATCGGGCTCAACGGTCTGCTGGTGCTGCTCTTCGAACTGCCCATCACCGGCGCGGTGGTCCGCTACCGGCCCGAGCACGTCCTGGCCGTCGGCAATCTGATCGTCGGTGTCGGTCTCGCACTGACCTGGTTCATGACCGACATGACCATGCTGGCGGTCACCGTGCTGGTGTGGACGTTCGGCGAGATGATCTCCAGCTCCATCTCCCAGGCGTATGTGGGCAGTCTGGCCCCGCCGCACATGGTCGGGCGGTACCAGGGGCTCCACGGTGTCGCGTACACGATCGGCACCGGCCTCGGACCGCTCATCGGCGGCGCCGTGTACGCGGTCGGCCCCTGGGCGCTGTGGGCGCTGGTCGCCGTGATCGGGGTGTGGTCCGCCCAGCTCAGCCTGCCGGCCCGCCGCACGAGATCCGCCGTGGCGGAACCGGGGTCCTGACCCGGCGGCGGAGCGGTGCGACCACACCGCGCCGCGCCGGCGCCTTCCCTGAACATCCGGAGTGGACAGGAGAGAGTTCGTGAGTGATTTCGCAGGACTGGTCGCGATCGTCACCGGCGGCGCCTCGGGAATCGGCCTGGCCACGGCGAGACTGCTGAGGAGCAGGGGAGCGAGCGTCGCCGCGTTCGACCTCCGGCCGGAGGGGCTTCCGGACGGCATCGTGGGCATCGAGGCCGATGTCACCGACGACGCGCGTGTCGAGGCCGCCGTGGCCGCCGTGGTCGAGCGGTTCGGCCGGCTGGACGTGGTGGTGAACAACGCCGGGATCAGCGCGGTCGGGGATGTCGCGGGGAACAGCGACGACGAGTGGTCGCGCGTGCTCGACGTCAATGTGGTCGGCATGGTCCGGGTCGCCCGGCACGCCCTGCCCCATCTGCGCCGCTCACCGGCGGCGGCGATCGTCAACACCTGCTCGATCGTGGCGTGGGCCGGTCTTGAGCAGCGGGTGCTGTACTCGGCCAGCAAGGGCGCGGTGTACGCGATGACCCTGGCCATGGCGGCGGACCATGTCCGCGAGGGCATCCGGGTCAACTGTGTCGCCCCCGGCACGGCGGACACGCCCTGGGTGGACCGGCAGATGGACCGGGCGCCCGATCCGGCCGCCGCGCGGGCCGCGCTCAACGCGTTCCAGCCGACGGGCCGTCTGGTGTCGGCCGACGAGGTGGCCGGGGCGATCGCCTATCTGGCGAGCCCGCTGTCGGGCACAACGGTGGGCACGGTGCTCTCCGTGGACGGCGGCATGCACGGCCTGCGCCTGCGCCCGCCGGCCCCGCGGTAGACCGGCGCTCGGTGGGCCGGCCCGCGGAGGGCAGGGACGGCGGGGGGCCGCGCTCGCCGCGCCGCGCGGGCCGGCCCCGCCGCGCCCGCCGGGGCCGGACATCGGGCCGTGCGGGGCAGCTCCCCGGGAGGGAGCGGGGGGGCGATTTTCGGCCATCAGTGAGAGGGAGGGCAACGGGAGTCCGATCTTCCTTCTCTTCCCGGCCGGGAGCGGAGGAGCGGGGCCGTTCCCGGTCTCTCACCCCCCGACCCCGTGCGGCAGGGAGTCAACTTGTTCTCCAGCAGACAGCCAGGGCGCGGTGCGACCACCGTCACCACAGCCCTGGTGGCGGCGGCACTCGTCGCCGGAATGACCAGTACGAACGCCTTCGCGGACACCGGCACCGCGACCGGTGGCGGCACAGCCGCCGGCGGTGCCGGGACCAGCCTCCGGTGGGTCACCCTGATCACCGGCGACCGGATCGGTGTGGACACCCGGGACCGGGTCGTCTCCATCGAACAGGGCGAGGGGCGCACGAGGATACCCGTGCGGAGCTGGACCGAGCGGGGGCGCACCTATGCCGTTCCGGCCGACGCCGAGCGGCTGATCGCGGCCGGAAAGCTCGACCGGCGGCTCTTCGACGTCACCGGGCTGGCCGGCCCCGAGAGCCGGCGGGCCTACCGCGACGGTCTGAAGGTCGTCGTCGAGTACGAGGGCGCGTCGGCGGCCGGGGCCCGGCGGGAGGTCCGGGGCGACGCGAAGGTGGCGCGCACGCTGCCGTCGATCAACGCGGACGCCGTGACCGTGCCGAAGCGGGACGCGAGCGGACTGTGGGCCACCCTCACCGGAACCGGAACCGGAACCGGAACCGGTGGCGGGGGTGCCCGGACGGCCGCCACCGCCCCGGGGATCGAGCGGGTCTGGCTGGACGCGGTCTACACCCCGAACCTGGACACGAGCGTGGGCCGGATCGGCGCCCCGAAGGTGTGGCAGTCCGGATACGACGGCACGGGCGTCACCATCGCGGTCCTGGACAGCGGTGTCGACGACACCCACCCGGATCTGGCGACCCAGGTGGTCGGGGCGGCCAACTTCACCTCGTCCCCGGACACCAAGGACCGGCACGGGCACGGCACGCACATCGCCTCCATCGCGGCCGGGACCGGTGCCAGGTCCGGCGGCCTGCACAAGGGCGTCGCTCCCGGAGCCAAGATCCTCAACGCGAAGATCATGGACGACAACGGGACCATGGAGTCCGGCGCCATCGCCGCCGTCGACTGGGCCGTCGGCCGGGGCGCCGACATCGTCAGCATGAGCTTCGGCACCGGTGACACCCCGGACATCAATCCGCTCGAAGCCCATATCAACCGGGTGACGAAGGAGAAGGGCGTCCTCTTCACCGTCTCCGCCGGCAACGAGGGACCGAAGGCCGGCACCGTCGGCTCCCCCGGCAGCGCGGAAGCCGCCCTCACCGTCGGCGCCGTGGACGACGCCGACCGGATCGCCCCCTTCTCCAGCGTCGGCCCCCTGCACGCCGGGGTGATCAAGCCGGATGTCACCGCTCCCGGCGTGGGCATCACCGCCGCGTCGGCCCCCGGCAGCGTCATCGCCGGAGAGGTCGGCGAGAACCCGGCCGGCTACTTCTCCATCGGCGGTACGTCCATGTCCACCCCGCACGTCGCGGGCGCCGCCGCCCTGCTCAAGCAGCGCCACCCCGGCTGGACGGGGGAGCGGCTCAAGGCCGCGCTGACCGCGTCCGCCCAGGACGGCGGGTACTCCGCCCTCCAGCAGGGCACCGGCCGGATCGCCGTCGACCGCGCCGTCGAGCAGACCGTGGTCGCCGACGAGACCACCGTCCCCTTCGGCCGCCAGCAGTGGCCGCACACCGACGACCGGCCCGTGGCCAAGCAGATCACCTACCGCAACCTCGGCACCCACGAGATCACCCTGGATCTGGCGGTCAAGGGGCTCGACGCCCGGGGCGTGGCCGCCCCCGCCGGTTTCTTCGCGCTCGGCGCGGACCGGGTCACCGTCCCCGCGGGCGCCACCGCCACCGTGCCCTTCACCGTGGACACCCGGATCGGCGGCGACAACAACGGCGTCTACACCGCCGTCGTCACCGCGACCGGCGGCGGCCAGACCGTGCGCTCCACGGCCTCCGTGGACCGCGAGGTGGAGTCGTACGACCTGAGCCTCGACTTCCTCGGCCGGGACGGCCTGCCCGGCAAGGAGTTCTACACCCATCTGCGGCAGATCTCCGGCGCGGACGACGTCTCCGTCACCCTCAACGGCAGCGCCACCGGCACCGAGAAGCTCCGGCTGCCGAAGGGCGACTACGCGATCTTCTCCAGCCTGTGGAACGAGTCCGGCGGCTCGGACCGGCTGGTCCACCCCAGGCTGGCGCTGACGGGGAACACCTCCCTCACCGTCGACGCCCGCACCACCAAGCCCGTCGAGATGACCGTCACGGACCCCCGGGCCCGGATGACCGGCGCCGCGGCGGCCGTCACCGTCGGCATCGGTGAACGGTCCATGGAGTTCAAGGACCACGCCTCCGCCGGCTTCGAGGGCTTCCGCACCGCGCAACTGGGCCCGGAGCAGCCCACCGGTGTCGAGCTGCGGGACACCCTGTACGGCCAGTGGGAGCGCGACGCCACGACCCAGTACAGCCTCGCCGCCGGAGGCGAGGTGAAGCGGCTCTTCACCGGCTACACCCGGAAGTTCGGGCCCGCCGACTTCGCCCGCGCCACCGCGACGCTCGGCGCCTCCGTCCCGGGCAGGACGGGACGCACGACAGCGCTGGGCGGGAAGGAGCGCTTCGACCTCGGCTCCGAACACCCCTTCGCCCTGCCGGGCTCCCGGACCCACTACCTGGCCACCGACGGGAAGGCCAACCTCTGGTCCCTGACCGGGGCGCAGCTCGACACCCAGGGGTGGTCCGGGGAGATCGAGTACACCGCTCCGGAGCAGGACTACCGCCCGGGTACGAGTCACCGGGTGACGCTCGGCACCGCCGTGCACTCCCCGTCGATGCGGGGCCGCAACGGCGTCTTCCGCAAGGGGAACAAGCTGGAGTTCGTCGTGCCGCTCTTCTCCGACGGCCGCGGCAACACCGGCCGGTCCGCGTACTCCTCGGCGAAGTCCACGCTCCACCGGGGCGCGACCAGGATCGAGGAGAAGGAGGACGCGCTGACGGGCTGGCAGTTCTACGGCGTCGGCCCGGAGGACGCCGAGTACACCCTGACCACCTCGGTGACCCGGAGCCCGGCCGTCTCCGCCGTCGGCACCCGGATCGACGGCTCCTGGACCTTTCGCAGCGCCATGCCGACGACGGACGGCGAGACGCGCACCCCGCTGTCGACGGTGCGCTTCGGTGCCCAGGTCGACCTGGACGGCACCGTTCCGGCGGACCGCACGGTGACCTTCCCGGTGACGGTGCAGGGGCCCGCTGCGGGCACCGGACTGAAGTCCCTGGAGGTCTCGGTCTCCCACGACGGCGGCACGACCTGGCAGCGGACACCCGTCACCAAGGGGAAGATCACCGTCAGGAACCCCGCCAAGGGGAAGACGGTCGCCCTGCGGGGCGAGGCCGCCGACACCCGGGGCGGCAGGGCGAGCGTGACCGTGCACGACGCGTACATCGGCAAGTAGCCCCGCCGGCCCCCGCGCACGGCACGGGAGGACAGGGCCCCACCGCACGGATCGATGTGCGGTGGGGCCCTGCCGCGCTCCGGGGCACGCGCACCGCCGGCCGGTCCGGGCCCGTGCGTCCCGGTCCGGGCCCGTGCGTCCCGGTCCGGCCCGGGACGCGCGGGACGAGACCGCCTGGTACCGGGGCCACTCGCACGGGCGCATCCACGGCGTGGGCGGCGGACGGCCCGACCCGTGGGGCCTCCACGACATCCCCGGCGACGTCGGGAACGGGTGCCGGGATCTCAGCGGCGCCGGAGGCCCACGGCAGCCACCGGGTGCCGCGCCGCGGCGGCTGGTGCGACGAGCACAGGAGCTGCCGTGCCCCGGCCCGCCGCCGAGGCCACCCGGGCTTCCGGGCCGACGGCGCCGGACTCCGCGTGGCGCGCTCCGGGTGACCCCGCGCCCACCGGGCCGTCCCCCGGGCCGGGGAACGGCCCGCACCGCCTCCCGCCTCCCCGCACCGGGCGTTCACCGCGAGCGCGGAGGCCGCGCACGCGGGTGGTGTCACCGGCCGGTGCCGGCGAGGCCGCGGAGTTCGGCCGTGGCCTCCGCCGCGCGGGGGTGGTGGTGCTCGCTGAGTGTGCGCACCGCGGCGGCCAGCGCCGCGCGGGCCTCCGCCGGCCGGCCGAGGTGACGCAGCACGCGTCCGAGTTCGAGCTGTACGGGCCCGCTCCACGCGGGCATGTCCAGACCCTCGAAGGCGGTCAGGGCCTGCCGGAGGTCTGTCTCGGCCTCGGGGAACCGGCCGAGGGCCGCGTAGTCCCGGCCGAGGTGGTGCAGGGTGACGGCCTGGTAGACGGCGAGAACATGGGAGGACTGACCCGGAATCCTCTTCCGGCAGATCTCCAGACTGCGGCGGTGGATCGTCAGGGCCTGATCCGGGTGACCGCGCTCGCACAGGATCATGCCGAGGCTGTTGAGGGTGGTCAGTTCGGCGAGCCTGCTCGGGGGCGAGCTGTTGCGGCGGTGGCAGTCGGCCGCGTCGCGGAGCCACTGGACGGCCTCGTCCACGCGGCCGAGTCGTTTCAGCGCGCCCGCGCCGTAGGCCAGCGCCCACCCGGTCTGGAGCGGATCGCCGCACGCGCGAGCCACGGAGAGGGCGGAGCGGGCGGTCTCCAGGGCGGCGTGGTGGTCGTAGGCGCACAGATTGTGGGCCCACGTCAGGTAGTTCAGATGAGTGGCCTCCTCGTGCGGGCTCCCCAGGGCGCGGGCGGCTTCGGCGGCGCACCGGAAGACGTCGACCCACGGGTGCCAGTGCTGGGTGAGGTCGGAGAACCAGTGCATGGCCTCGGCGGTGTCGATGACCTGCCGGTACCAGCCGGCGGCGTGGGCGTGCCGCAGGGCGGCGAGCCACTGGTGGCGTTCGGCCTCCAGCCAGGCGCGGGCCCGGTCACGTCCGGCCGGGGCGGTGACGGGATCGGGGTCGCCCGCCGGTGCGCCGTGGTGCTCGGCGTCGAAGTGGAGGGCCGCGGCGGTCGCACGGGCCAGCATCCAGCGGGCGGCCCGGTCCAGAGCGGCGTCCCGGACCGCCGGGCCGTCCTCGGCCGCCACCTGTTCGGCGGCGAACAGCCGGAGGAGGTCGTGGAACCGATAGCGCTCGGCCGAGGGATCGGACTGGAGCAGCCCCCGGTCGCAGAGCTCCTCCAGGCGGCGTTCCGCCTCGGGGAGCGGAACCCCGGCGAGGAGGGCGGCGGTCTCGGGGCCGACATCGGGTTCCGCCGCGAGGGCGCAGCGCCGCAGAAGCCGCCGGGCCACGGGGTCGAGCTGCTGGTACGAGAGGGCGAAGGCGGCCCGCACCTGGAGGTCCCCGGCCCGCAGAAGGTCGAGTCGGCGTTCCTTGCGGTCCAGTAACGCGGCGAGTTTGCCCAGGTCCTCCCGTGGCCGGGCGGCGAGCCGCTGGCCGGTGATACGGAGGGCCAGGGGAAGGCGTCCGCACAGATCGGCGAGGTCACGGGCGGCCTGGGCCTCGCGGGCGACACGCTCCGGGCCGAGGATGCGGCCGAGGAGTTCCACCGCCTCCTCACGGCGGAACAGGGGCAGTTCGACGCGGTGGACGCCTTCGAGGCCGGCAAGACCGCCGCGGCTGGTGACCAGGGTGAGGGAGGGGCCCGCGCTGGGGAGCAGGGGACGTATCTGGTTCTCGTCGGCCGCGTTGTCGAGCACCAGGAGCAGGCGCCGGGTCGCGGCGAGCGAGTGGAACAGCCCCGTCCGGTCCGCCAGGCCCTGGGGCAGCGACCGTTCGCCGACTCCGATGGCGCGCAGCAGCCGGGCCAGGGCGTCGCCCGGCCGGACGGGTTCGTCGTCCATGGCGCGCAGATCGAGGTGGAAGTGCCCATCGGGGAACCGGGGGGCCAGCCGGTGGGCCGCGTGGACGGCGAACGCGGTCTTCCCGAGGCCGGGCGCGCCCGTGACGACGGCAACCGCCGGGTGAGCGGGCGCCCCCGAGCCGGCCAGGTTCTCCAGATCCCTGAGGGCATCGCCGCGTGCGGTGAAGCCGTGGACGTCGCGCGGCAGGGGGAGGTGCCCCGAAGGGCCCGGACCGGCGGTGGGCCGGGCGCGCTGTCTGCCGGGGGCGGCCGAGGCTTCCAGGCGGTGGGCGTCGTCCGCGTCCAGTCCCAGCGCCCGGGCCAGGGCCTCGACCGTCCGGCGCTGCGGCCCCCGGGTACGGCCGCGTTCCAGATTCGCCAGGGCCCGCACACTCAGCCCCGCGGCGAGGGCCAGCTCCTCCTGGCTGCGTCCGGCGGCGCTGCGCAGGGTACGCAGGAGCTGCCCGAAATCGTCGTGCGCGGGGCTCATGGCGCTGCTCCTCCTCCGGGTGCGCCACGGCAGGCGCGATCTACCGGCAGAAGTATCGCGCACCGTAATTGTGCCGGTCGTTGTGCCTGGTCATGCCGCAGGCCGGATGATGAACTCGGTGCCGCAGGACGTGTCTGCACGTCTGCGGACGGGCGCCCCGATGAGGGCTTCGCCCGTCGGTGCCGGTTCCCTGACGCCCGCGGACACCGAAGTTTCCACGAGAGGTAATGACATGAGCAGGACATTTCATGGTGTCGTTCGCTAGGCGAAGAACGGACCGAGGACGCCGCTGGCTCCCCGTGGTCCTGGCCGTCGTCTGTTCGGCCGCCGTGGCTCTGGGGGCGCAGGGCCTGGTGTCCCGGGTCACGCAGGAGCCGGCGCCGCAGCGGACGGAAGCCGCCCTGCCCGCCGGGATGGGGACACAGGAGGGGGAGTACACCCTGTTCGAACCCACCTGGACCACCGCGCACATCAGCCAGAAGGGGCTCAACGCCGTGCAGCACGACACCGGTCTCGTCGTGCAGTACGCCGGTCCGCTGGGCCGGAATCCCGGGCAGCGGAGCGACTGGATCGGGATCTACGAGCAGGGCCGGCTCGAAAAGGCCCACCGCAAGGACTGGGACTGGGTCTGCCCCAACGAGCACAGCCGCTGCAAGTGGTTCGGCTCGGCGATCATCCCCGCCGGTGACGACGGTCTGGTGTCGGGCCGGACGTACACCGTCGCCTACTGGACCGACGACGCGAGCGAATCGAGCGGCAAACCGGCCGTGACCGTTGACTTCGTGGTGCCCTGGTGACCGTGCGGCCTTCGCGCCCCCGATCCGGCAGACCGAACACCCATCCCCTGAAGAGGCTTGGCTAGCATGCTTTTCCGCACACGCGCAGACGGCAGACGGGGCAGAATCCTGCCGCTCGTCGCCGGCCTGTGCTCGGCCGCCGTCGTTTTCGGCGCCCAGCATCTGTTCTCCCCCTCGGCGGAGCCCTCCGGCACCGCGGACCCCCAGCGCGTCGCGCTCGCGGCGGCCCGCGCCGACGGCACGGACTTCACCATCGTGGACGCGACGTGGACCACCGCCGACATCCACCAGAAGGGTCTCCATCTCACGCCCTACGACACCGGGCTCGTGGTGACCTACATGGCGCCGAGCGGCAGGAACCCCAGCGCCCACAAGGACTGGGTCGGGATCTACGAGAAGGGCCGGATCGACCGGGCCCACCGCGTGGACTGGGACTGGGTCTGTCCCAACGAGCCCAACCGCTGCACGGACTACGGCTCCGCGGTCATCCCGGCCGGAGACGACGGCCTGCGGTCCGGTGCGACCTACACCATCGCCTACTGGCCCAACGACGCGTCGGAGGCCGGCGGTCCCCCCGCCGCGACCATCGACTTCGTGGTGCCGTGGTGACCCGGCCCCCCGCCGGGACCCGAACCCCGCGCACTCCGCTCCCGTACGGCATCGCCGTGCGCTGCCTGCTCGCGTTCGCTCTGGCCATCGTGTCCACGATCACCGTGCAGGCGAAGCCCGCCTCGGCGGCGCCCGAGACGCCCAGGGAGGTCGTGAGGGAGTACTCGCGGGTCGTCACCGCGATCCGCCGGGCGGCCCAGCGCAGCGAGGAGACCGTCGACGGCCAGGCCGGTGGATCGGTGGCCACCAGCAGCACCGCGGCGGCCCGTGGCCAGGTCCCGAATCCGCAGATGCGCCGTACCGGCATCCGCCTCTTCAGCCTCGACCGTCTGCGCTCCGACCAGTCCCCGGCCACGTCCTCGGTCAGCCTCGTCGTCCAGATGTCCGACCTCTATGTCCAGGGCTTCTACCAGCTGAGCCCCTCGGGCGCCGGAACGTTCTTCCGTTTCCAGGACGACTTCCCTCCGACGCAGGAACTCGTGGACCACCAGAGGGTCTTCGGACGGCAGGTGACCGAACACCGGCTGCCTTTCCGGTCCGCCTATGCCGCCATGGCCGGTGAGAACGTCTGGAACCAGTCCATCGCACCCGAGGGGCTGGTGCGGTCCGTCCAGGCGCTCACCGAAACCCATGTGAGCGTGGACAGCCAGAGGATCGCCGGCCAGTCCCTCGCCAGAGTGATCGCGACCGTCGTGGAAGGCGCCAGGAACGAGTGGGTCGCCGCCCGGGTCCGCGCCGCCTTCCTGCGCACCGACATGCCCGCCGGATTGAGTCTCACCAGTGTCAGAGAGGTCATTCAGGACTGGCGCGTCATCACGGAGCACGCGACCGCCGGCCAGGACTACCACCGGTTCGTCACGGGCGGCGTCGCCCTGGCGTTCACCGCCTACCGGCTCAGGAACATGCTCCAGATCCCCTGGTACCCCAAGCCGAACCGCGACCACTGGATCGGCAAGGTGCCGAGGCTGGCCGTGATGCCGCTGGGTGACTCGATCACCCTGGGAGTGGGCAGCGGTACCCGTACCGGCTACCGCCCCGAGATCGCCCAGCACCTGGCGGGCGCCGCGGACCGTCTGGAGTTCGTGGGCTCCATGACCGACCCCGACGGCACCCGCCACGAGGGCCACTCGGGGTGGCGGATCGACCAGATCCAGGCCAACATCGAAACCTGGCTCGCGGCGGCGAAACCCAATGTCGTCCTGCTGCACATCGGCACCAACGACATGAACCGCGACCACCAGACCAGTTCCGCACCGCAGCGGCTGAGCCGGCTCCTCGCCCAGATCCACGCCGCCTCCCCGGACACGGCGGTCGTACTCGCCTCGCTGGTCCCGGCGACCGACCCCGCGGTCCAGGCCCGGGTCGATGCCTACAACCGGCAGATCCCGGGAATCGTCGCGGCACGCGCGGACCAGGGGCAGCGGGTGGTCCAGGTCAGCATGGACGCGCTCACCCACGCGGACCTCAACGACAACCTCCACCCCAACAACGCCGGCTACACGAAGATGGCGGCGGCGTTCACCGGAGGCGTCCGGTCCCTGATCGAGAGGAACTGGGTCAAGGAGACCGTCGTCGTCAATCCCGCACCGCCGAAGGCGGCGGGCGCCCTCGGCGACTACGACGTGGACATCAACGGTGACGGCCGCGCCGACTACCTCGTCGTCGAGGACAACGGCGCCACCCGGGCCTGGCTCAGCTCCGGCGACGCCACGGGCAAGGTCCTGTGGACCGACCAGGGTGTCATCGCCACCGGCTCCACGCAGTGGACGGCGGACCAGGTCCGTTTCGCGGACATCAACGGGGACCAGCGCGCGGACTACCTCGTCATGGAGCCCAATGGCGCCACCCGCGCGCTCCTCAACACGGCGGATGCCTCGGGCAAGGTCAAGTGGTCCGACCAGGGTGTCATCGCCACCGGCTCCTCCTACTGGACGGCCGATCAGATCCGTTTCGCGGACATCAATGGCGACCAGCGCGCGGACTACCTCGTCATGGAACGCAATGGCGCCACCCGCGCCTATGTCAACACGGCGGACGCCACGGGCAAGGTCACATGGACCAACAGCGGCCATATCGCCACCGGCTCCTCCCAGTGGACGGCGGACCAGGTCCGTTTCGCGGACATCAACGGGGACCAGCGCGCGGACTACCTCGTCATGGAGCCCAATGGCGCCACCCGCGCGCTCCTCAACACGGCGGATGCCTCGGGCAAGGTCAAGTGGTCCGACCAGGGTGTCATCGCCACCGGCTCCACCCGGTGGACGGCGGACCAGGTCCGGTTCTCCGACATCAACGCCGACGGACGCGCCGACTACCTCATTGTCGACGCTCAAGGAGCGATCCACGCGTACCTCAACACGGCGGACGCGACGGGCAAGGTCAAGCTGACCGACCAGGGAGTCATCGCCACCGGGACGGGCAGCCCCGGGTCCCGGGTCCGCATCTGACCCCGGCGGGACACGGCACGGCTCGACGGCGCACACCGCCCCGAGCCGGCGCCCGCCCCGCCGCGCGGATCGCTCCGGTCGGCGTGCCGTGAACAGACGCCACCCGACCGCCCGTCGGAGCGAAACGTGCCGGCCCGGCCCCCCGCGCGGGGAGCCGGGCCGGCACACTGCCGCCGGCACCGGCGGCACGGGGACCCGCGAGGAGCGGCTCCCCGCACACCGTCTCCATGAACCGTTCGCGCGATCCCGAGTCGGCCCAGGAACCGGACAATTGGCTGATTTACCTCTGTACGCTCCTGGGCGGGCGCAGCACAATCCGCGGTACCGATTCCCCGCCGTCGCCGCGACGTCCATCCATCCACGCACCGGCGCGACCCGGCTCCCGGGAGCGAGGCCGCGCACCGCCGTGGCCGCTCCCGCCGACGGGCCGCCCCCGTGTGACCGGAGGTGTCTCATGACCACCAGCCACGAGGTTTCCCTCCCGGTCCTCGACAGCGACGGAGGTGACCGGCTGTACGAGCAGATCGAGGAACTCCGCGCCACCGGGCCCGCCGCGCGGGTCCGGCTGCCCCAGAACGTCATCGCCTGGTCCATCACGCGCGGCGATGTCGTCAGACGGCTGGTCACCCATCCCGATGTCACCAGGGACGCCCGTGACACCTGGACCGGCTACCGGCCGGGTGCCGTCCCCTGGCTCTCCCCCTGGATCGACGTCCGCTCCATGGCCACCTCCGAGGGGGCCGAGCACTCCCGGTTACGGAGGCTGATCGGCCCGGCTTTCACCCCGCGGCGCATGGAGTCGCTGCGGCCCTCGATCGAGTCCACCGTCACCGACCTCCTGGACGGCCTGGAGGCCCTGGAGTCCCTGGAGAACGGCGCGGCAGTCGATCTGCGGGCCCACTTCGCGCACGGTGTGCCGACCCGTGTGATCTGCGATCTCTTCGGCGTTCCCGAGGACCAGCGCCCCGCCATGCTCTCCGTCGTCGACGCGATCCTGGCCACCGACGTCCCCCAGGAGGAGTCGGCGGGAGTCGCGAGCGGGCTGATCAGCGTCATGCACCGCCTCGTCGAGGCGAAACGCCGGGAGCCCGGCGACGACATGACCAGTCTGCTGCTCACCGCCCATGAGGGGGACCGGCTCACCGAGACGGAGCTGATCTCCACCCTGGTCCTGATGATCGGCGCCGGGAGCCAGACCACGATCGCGCTGATCGGAAACGCCGTCCGGGCGCTTCTCACCCACCGTGAGCAGTTGAGCGCGACCCTGGCCGAGCCCGCCCGCTGGGCCGATGCCATCGAGGAGACCCTGCGGCTCCATCCACCGGTGGTCCATCTTCCGCTGCGGTTCGCGATCCGCGACATCGATCTCGGCGAGGGCGTCACCATAGCGGCCGGGGAGGCCATCCTCATCGGGTTCGGTGCGCACGGCCGGGACCCGTCGTTCCACGACACCGCGCACGGCTTCGAGATCGACCGCGCGGACCGGGACCATCTGGCCTTCGGCTACGGCATCCACTACTGCCTCGGCGCCCCGCTCGCCCGACTGGAGGCCGCCATCGCACTGCCGGCCCTCTTCGACCGGTTCCCGGACATCGCCCTCGCCGACGAGGAGACCGCACCGGACCCGCAGCCGTCGTTCATCGGCAATGACGTCCTCGCCCTCCCCGTCCTGCTGCGCCCACCGGTCCGCGCGGCCCGGTGAACCGTCCGTTCCGCTGACGGCGGACGCGGGCCGCCCGCCCACCGCGCACGTCGGTGAGACCCCGGCTCAGGCGTCCTTCTTCACCGGCTCCAGAATCGCCACGCACTCCACGTGGTGCGTCATCGGGAAGAGATCGAACGCCCGCAGTGTCCGCGACCGGTACCCCGCCTCGCGGAAGTACGCCAGGTCACGGGCGAGGGCCGCCGGGTCGCAGGCGACGTACGCGATGCGGCGGGCGCCCAGGGCGGCCAGTTGGCGGACGGTCTGCTTGCCCGCGCCCGCGCGGGGCGGGTCCAGGACGATCAGGTCGGTCTCGGTGATGCCCGTGCGGGGGAGGATCTGGTCGACCTTGCCGTGTTCGACGCGGACCCGGTCGAGGTCGCGGAGGTTGTGGCGGGCGTCCTCCACCGCGCGCTTGGAGGACTCGATGCCGAGGACCGCGCCCTGGTCGCCGAGGCGTTCGGCGATGGCGCCCGCGAACAGGCCGACGCCGCAGTAGAGGTCGAGGGCGCTCTCGCCCTTGCGCGGCATCAGGCCCTGCATCACGGCCTTCACCAGGGTGTCCGCCGCCTGCGGGTGGACCTGCCAGAAGCCGCCCGCGCCGACCCGGTAGGTGCGGCCGTCGGCGCGCTCGCGCACGAAGGCGCGGCCGTGGACGCGGTGCACCCCTCCGTCGCGCTCGTCCACGCGCAGGACCGAGACCGGCTTGTCCAGCTCCACCAGGGGGAGCCGGCCGCCGGGGGCCGGGGTGAGGATGACCTGGCGGTCGCTGGAGCCGGACGCCGAGATCGCCTCCACGCTCGCCATCTGCGGCCACGCGCGCTTCTCGATGCCCAGCTCGCTGACGCCGGGCGCCGCGATCATGCAATGGTCGACCGGCTCGACCTCGTGCGAGCGGTGCTTGCGCAGCCCCGCGTTGCCCTCCGCGTCGATGGCGTACTGCACCCGGGTGCGCCAGGCGGGCACCTCGCCCGCGGGGAGCTTGTCCCCGGGGGCGGGCATGACCGTGCCGTCCCAGCCGGCCTCCTCGGGAGTGAGGCCCGCGAGGCGCTGGAGCTGTTCGGCGATCACTTCGCCCTTGAAGCGGCGCTGCACGCCGGGCTTCACATGCTGCCAGTCGCAGCCGCCGCACCGGCCGGGTCCCGAGAACGGGCACGGGGCCTCGATCCGGTCCTTCGACGCCTCGACGATCCGCACGGCGTCGGCGCGGAGGAAGCGGGAGTCCTCGTCACCGTCGGTGACCCGGGCCACGACCTTCTCGCCGGGGAGGGTGTGGCGCACGAAGAGCACCCGCCCCTCGTCGGTGCGGGCGATGCAGTGCCCGCCGTGGGCGACGGGGCCCACCGTGACCTCGTACTCCTCACCGACCAGCGAAGAAAGCGAAGAATCGGACGCGTTCTGCATGGCGGGGTGACTCCAGGGTTTCGGGGTGCGGGGCGGTCGCCTACCCCCGGGGGCGCGACCTGCGGGCCCGGATGCACGGGCAGCTCATCAGTCTACGTCGGTGAGAGCCGGCCGGCCGCCCACCGAGCCGCCCCCCGGCCCACCGAGCCGGCACCCGGCCCCCCCCCGCAGTCGCCCGCCGCCCTCACTCCCGGCCGCTCGGCTCCCTGGGCCGCTCGTCCACCGGCCCCCGCCGCACCGCCCCCGGCGCGCTCCAGTTCTGCCGTCTGCGGGCCCGCTTGCGCGCCGCCTCCGACGAGACCAGCTGGTACGGCACCGAGGTCACCATCACCCCGGGGGTGAAGAGCAGCCGCCCCTTGAGCCGCAGCGCGCTCTGGTTGTGCAGCAACTGCTCGTACCAGTGCCCCACCACGTACTCGGGGATCACCACGCTGACCACATCGCGCGGGCTCTCCCGCCGCAGCCCCCGCACATACTCGACCACCGGCCGGGTGATCTCCCGGTAGGGCGAGTCCAGGATCTTCAGCGGCACATTGATCCCGCGCCGCTCCCACTCGTCCCGCAGGGCCTTGGTCTCGGTGGGGTCCACATTGATGCTGACGGCCTCCAGCTTGTCGACCCGCATCAGCTTGGCGTACGCCAGGGCCCGCAGCGTCGGGCGGTGGATGCGGGAGATCAGCACGATGGCGTGCACCCGGGACGGGCGCACGCTGTCCGGGCCGGGCTCGTCGGGCGCCGCGATCTCCTCCGCCACCCGGTCGTAGTGCCGGCGGATCGCGCTCATCACCCCGTAGAAGATCAGCATGCCCAGCAGCGCCACCCAGGCGCCATGGGTGAACTTGGTCGCCAGCACCACCACGAGCACCAGCCCGGTGAAGGAGGCGCCGAAGGCGTTGATCGCCCGGGAGCGGATCATATGGCGCCGCTTGGCCGGATTCCGCTCGGTCCGCAGATGGCGGTTCCAGTGCCGCACCATGCCGGTCTGGCTGAGCGTGAAGGAGACGAAGACCCCGACGATGTAGAGCTGGATCAGCTTGGTGGAGTCCGCGCCGTACACCCACACCAGCAGCGCCGCGGCCCCGGCGAGGAGCACGATGCCGTTGGAGAAGGCGAGCCGGTCGCCCCGGGTGTGGAGCTGGCGCGGCAGATAGCGGTCCTGCGCCAGTATCGAGCCGAGCAGCGGGAACCCGTTGTACGCGGTGTTGGCGGCCAGGAAGAGGACCAGCGCGGTGGCCGCCGCTAGCAGCACGAAGAAGAAGGTCCCGTCACCGAAGACCGCCGCCGCGACCTGGGAGATCACCGGGTCCTGCACATACGCGTCCCCGACCGGACGGCCGTCGCTCAGCAGATCCCGCGCCGGGTGCTCGGCCATCTTCACATCGGTGGCCATGGCGAGACCGATGATGCCGCAGAACATGGTGGTCGCCAGCAGCCCCATCAGCAGCAGGGTGGTGGCCGCGTTCCGCGACTTCGGCTTGCGGAAGGCGGGCACCCCGTTGCTGATCGCCTCCACCCCGGTGAGCGCGGCACAGCCGGAGGAGAAGGCCCGCAGCAGCAGAAAGACCAGCGCGAAACCCGCCAGCCCCTGATGCTCCGGCTTGATCTCGAAATCGGCCGTCGGGGCCTTCATGGTCTCGCCGAGAACCAGACCCCGGTACGCCCCCCAGGCGACCATGAGGAAGACACCGGCGACAAAGACATATGTCGGAATCGCGAAGAGCTTGCCCGACTCCCGCACCCCGCGCAGATTCATCACCGTCAGCAGCGCGATGATGCCGACCGCGCAGAGCACCTTGTTCTCGACCACGAACGGGATCGCCGAGCCGAGATTCTCCACTCCGGAGGAGATGGAGACGGCCACGGTCAGCACATAGTCGACCAGCAGAGCGCTCGCGACCGTGAGACCGGCCTTCGGGCCGAGATTGGTGGTGGCGACCTCGTAGTCACCGCCGCCGCTCGGATAGGCGTGCACGTTCTGCCGGTAGGAGGCCACCACCGTGAACATCAGGACCACGACGGCCAGGGCGATCCAGGGGCTGAAGTGGTAGGCCGACACGCCCGCGATCGACAGCACCAGCAGGACCTCGCCGGGCGCGTACGCCACGGAGGACAGCGGGTCGGAGGCGAAGACAGGCAGCGCGATGCGCTTCGGAAGGAGTGTCTCCCCCAGCCTGTCACTGCGCAGCGCCCTGCCGATCAGAATGCGTTTGGGCAGATCGGTCAGTTTGGACACGGAGAGGATCGTAAGCGTTCGAATGGGCCACGCCCCACCCACCACCCCCGGCCTCCGGCGGAATCTCCCGTTCCCGCAGATACCCGGTGTCCGTGCCCTCCCGCGTATGTGTAGCTTGGGCCAAGGTCTGAGACTCTTTAAGCCAGAGCACCGTCAAATACTGAGTAAATACTGAGCAAAGAAATGCCACGCGACACGGCAGTGGCAGCCGGAAGGACGGTCGTGCACATCGTCATCATGGGATGCGGGCGAGTGGGAGCCGCTCTCGCGCAGACCCTGGAGCAGCAGGGGCACACGGTCGCGGTGATCGACCGGGACCCCACGGCCTTCCGCCGGCTGGGCTCCTCGTTCGGCGGCCGTCGCGTCACCGGCGTCGGGTTCGACCAGGACACCCTGCGCGAGGCGGGGATCGAGGACGCCGGCGCCTTCGCGGCCGTCAGCAGCGGGGACAACTCCAACATCATCGCCGCGCGTGTCGCCCGCGAGATGTTCAACATCGCGAATGTCGCGGCCCGGATCTACGACCCGCGCCGCGCCGAGGTGTACCAGCGCCTGGGCATCCCGACCGTCGCCACCGTCCGCTGGACGGCGGACCAGATGCTGCGCCGACTGCTGCCGTCCGGCGCGGAGCCGCTGTGGCGCGATCCGAGCGGTGGGGTGCAGCTCGCCGAGGTGTACACCTCGCCCGCCTGGATAGGGCACAAGGTCAGTGAGCTCCAGGACGAGACCGGGGTGCGGGTCGCCTTTCTGACCCGGCTCGGCGAGGCCGTGCTGCCCACCTCGCAGACCGTGTTCCAGGAGGGCGACCTGGTGCACGTGATGATGCGCACGGACGAGATCGAGAAGGTCGAGGCGGCCTTCGCCGAAGGCCCCGAGGAGGAGGGGCACTGATGCGGGTCGCTATCGCGGGCGCCGGCGCGGTGGGCCGCTCCATCGCCGGGGAACTGCTGGAGAACGGGCACGAGGTCCTGCTCGTCGACAAGGCGCCGACCGCCATCTCGGTGGAGCGGGTGCCGCTGGCCGAGTGGCTGCTCGCCGACGCCTGCGAGATCACCTCGCTGGACGAGGCGGCGCTCCAGCGCTGCCATGTGGTCATCGCCGCCACCGGGGACGACAAGGTCAATCTCGTGGTCTCGCTGCTGGCGAAGACGGAGTACGGGGTGCCCAGGGTCGTCGCCCGGGTCAACAACCCCAAGAACGAGTGGCTCTTCAACGAGTCCTGGGGTGTGGATGTCGCCGTCTCCACCCCTCGGCTGATGTCCGCGCTGGTCGAGGAGGCGGTGAGCGTCGGCGATCTCGTACGGCTGTTCCGCTTCAGCCACGGCGACGCCAACCTGGTGGAGCTGACGCTGCCGCCGGAGTCGGGGCTCGCGGGCACCCAGGTGGGCGATGTGGCCTGGCCCGAGGACACCTCACTGGTGACGATCATCCGGGGGTCGAGGGTGCTGACCCCGACCCCGGAGGAGACGCTGGAGGCCGGGGACGAGCTCCTCTTCGTGGCGGCACAGGCCCGGGAGGAGCAGCTGGAGGAGCTGCTGTCGGTGCGCCGGGAGATGTAGCGCGAGGGCGGGGCGGGGCGGGGGCCGGGGGTGCCCGGGGGACACCCCGGCCCCGGCCCCGCTTCCGTACCGCCCATGCGGCCTGCGCCGACCCGAACAGACGTACGGCACACACGGCCCGTACCACCCCCGTACAGCACGCACGGCCCGTACGGCACACACGACCCGTACGACCTGTACGGCACACGCGCCCCCTCCCGGAGGGCTACCGCTCCGCCGGATCGTCCGGGCGGATCTCGATGTGGTCCGGCTCCAGCTCCAGCAGCACCCGGTCCCGCATCCCCAGCGCCTCGGTGTACTCCGCCGGAAGCTGGAGCCGGCCCGCCCGGTCCAGCATCGCGTACTCCCGCGCCACCACCGACTCCTGGCCCGTCGCCGTGTCGACCTCCCGGCGGCGCAGGATCTCCGTGGAGGTCCTGCCGTCCCGGATGGCCACCGTGCGCCGCACCTCGGAGGCGACCGCCTGGTCATGGGTGACGATCACGATCGTCGTCCCCAGCTCCTCGTTGGCCCGGCGGAACGCCGCGAAGATCTGCTCCGCCGTGTGCGAGTCCAGCTCGCCCGTCGGCTCGTCCGCCAGCAGCACCGAAGGCTCGTTCGCCAGCGCCACCGCGATCGCCACCCGCTGCTGCTGACCGCCCGACATCTGATGCGGGCGCCGGTCCCGGCAGTCCGCGACCTCCAGCAGCGCGAGCAGCGACTCGGCCCGCTCCGCCCGCTTCGCCGCCCGCCCGGTCACCCGGCCCCGCAACTGCATCGGCAGCGCCACATTCTGCACGGCCGTCAGATACGGCAGCAGATTGCGCGCCGTCTGCTGCCAGACGAAGCCCACCACCTCGCGCCGGTAGCGCAGCCGCTCCTTCGACCCCATCGCCAGCAGATCGCGCCCCGCGACCTTCGCCGCGCCCGCCGTCGGCTCGTCCAGCCCCGCGAGGATGTTCATCAGCGTCGACTTCCCACTGCCGGACGCGCCCACCAGCGCCATCAGCTCGCCCTCCCGGACCAGCAGATCCAGGCCCTGGAGCGCCTGCACCTCGACCCCGTCGGCGGAGAAGATCCGTACCAGCCGGTCACAGGTGATCAGCGCGTCATGGCCGTACCCGGGGGACTCGCGCCCGGCCGTCGCCCGCTTCTCCAGCTCCCGCAGATCCAGGGAATCGGTCATCGTGTGTCTCCCACCCTCAGCTCGGTCGTCGTCCCGCTCCGGGTGGTCAGATACGCCTGCGCCGCGGCCACCCCCGCCGCGATCACCACCACCGCCAGCGCGGGCAGCAGCAGACTCCACTCGTCGGGCCGCAGCCGCACCGCGCCCAGCGAGTCGAACCGGCCCTGTCCGGTCAGCGCCAGCCGGGCCAGATCGATGCCCGGTGTCAGCAGGGCGATCGTCGCCCACCCCACCAGCGCCCCGCCCACCCCGGCCAGCAGGGTCTGGGGCAGGCTCTCCAGGATCAGCAGCCGCCGGCTCTGGCTCCGGGTCAGCCCCATGGTCCGCAGCCGGGCCAGCAGGGCGACCCGCTCCGGAGCGGCCTGCGTCAGCGACAGCAGCAGCGCGAGGATCGCGTACCCCGCGCCCGCCACGGCCGCCGCGGTGTAGATCTCCCCGGCGCCGCGCTGCACCGGGGAGTCGTCGAAGGCCGCCCGTTCGACGGAGCGCACCAGCACATCGGCCGAGCCGGGAGCCGCGGCCCGCAGCGCGTCGGCGGTGAGCGAGCCGCCGCTGACCAGAAGGGTGGTGGGTTTCCTGGGCACCGGCAGCCCCGCCGCGTCGACCACCAGGAAATCGCCCTCGGACATGGCGGGCGTCGCCGGGCGCACCCCCGCCACCCGGACCGAGAGCACTCCGTCGGTGGTGGCGACCGTGGCCGTCCCCTCACCCAGCCGGGCGGCCACCGACGGGCTCGCGAGGACGGGCATCGTCCCCGAGGCCTCCTTCAGCTCACCGGCCCCGAACGCCCCGAGACCGGTGGCGCGGGCCAGCCGCGCGTAGCTCTCCGGTTCGACGGCGATCAGCGTCACGATGCCGTGGTCGCCGTCCATCAGATCGACGTCGAACTCCCGGCGCACGGAGACCACCTCCCGCACCCCGGCCACCGCGCGCACCCGTTCGGCCGCGCCCCCGGGCAGCTCGTCCGCCGCCTCGATCCGGGCGTCCGCGCCCACCGCGGCGAGCGTCGCCCGGTCCCGGGCGTCGGCGACGCCGGCCAGCACCGAACCGCCGAACGCGGCCGTCGTCAGCGCCAGCAGCAGCGCCAGCACGGGCAGCGCGGTGGTGGCGGGCGAGCGGCCCGCCCGCGCCAGCGCCAGAAAACCGAGCACACCCCGGCGCCGCGCCATGGGCAGCGCGAGCAGCCGCAGCGGCAGCGGATACAGCCGTACGAGAAGGAGGGCGGCGGCCAGCCCCACCAGCACCGGCGCGGCGCTGATCAGCGCGTCCGCGTCGCCGTCGGAGGTACCGCGCCGGCGCAGGGCGCCCGCCGCGGCCACCGCCAGGACCAGCACGGTCAGCTCGGCGACCGTGCGGCGGCGCGAGGGCCTCGCGCGGGCGACATCGTCCCGTTCGCCGTGCAGCCGGACCCGGCGGTGCAGGAAGGCGGCCCGCAGCGGCAGCGCGGCACAGGCGACGAGCGCGACGGCACCCGCCGAGAGCAGGGACGGCGCCAGGTGCCCGTCCGGCACCACGACCAGCGCGAGCGCACACCCGGCGGCAGCCGCCGGCAGCACCGGAACGGCGACCTCCGCCAGCAGCCGCCCGGTGATCCCGAGCACCGAACCGCCGCGTGACCTCAGCAGGGCCAGCTCGCTGTGGCGCCGGGCCGCCGCCAGCCCGCCCGCCATCAGCAGCACGACCGCGGCGACCGCCCCGACCCCGGCCGCGCCCACCGACACCACCGGGCGGATCGCGGACAGCGTGCCGTCGAAGCCGCCGAGGAGGTCGTCCAGGCCCGATTCGGCGTTCAGTTCGGGTGAGACGGTGGTGCGCAACCGGGCCTGCACCGGACCCCGCTCCACCGAGGCCACCGCGCTCCTCAGCGCGGGCAGATCGCCGACGGCCAGCCCGTCCGGCGCGATGGCGATCCGCCAGTACGCCTCGCTCTCGCCCAGCGCGAGCAGCGCCGGTCCGGCCTCCGGCGGGAGCAGCAGCGCCGCGTGCCAGTAGGGCAGCACGGGGCTCGGCGTCCAGAGCTTCCCGGGCTCGCGCAGCACCGGCTCCACGCCCCAGTACGCCTGCTCCGGGCGCAGCGGCTCGACGATGCCGGTCACCGTGACGGCGAGCGGCTCCCCGGTCACCCGGGGCAGATGGATGGTCGAACCGGCCTTGATACGGAGGGCGGTGGCCGTCTTCCGGGTGACCGCGGCCTCCACCCGGCCGGTGGTCGGCTCGGTGGCACCGGCCCTGGGCAGCCGCCCCGAGCGGACCGTGGCGTGCGCGGACAGCTCGGAGCGGGTGGCCACCGTGAAGACCGGGGAGCCGCCGTCCAGGGCGGGCAGCCAGGCGTCGGTCGCCGCGACCGGTTCGAGAATCCGCGCACCGTACACGGACTGTCCGGCCGCGACCCGCAGCGGCTCCGGCAGCCGGCCGGTGATCTCGCGGTACGCCTCCCCGAGCCGCTCCCCGCGCAGCGCGGCGACCCGGTCCTCGGGTTCGCCCTCCTGGTCGGGCGGGGCCGCGAACGAGAGCCCGCTCTCGGCCGGTACGGCGGTCCTCAGCTCATGGCGCAGCCCCGCTCCCTCGTACGCGTCCACCGCACGCGGGAACACCGAGGCGAGGAACGCGGTGACGGCGACGAGCACCGCCAGCGCGAGTGCCGCGCCGGGGGCGCTGCGCAGCCGGGTCCGTACCCAGGGGGCGACCGCCCTCATACCGTTCGCCTCTCTGAGAACACTGTCCGCGCGGACGCGCGGCCGGGCCGTCCCCGGCCCGGTGCCGCTCCGGTCCCGCCCGCGCCGGGGGGACGGCCCGCCGGGGCGGGGGTGGTGCGCCGGGGTACGCGGGCGCCGGGCGGGTCCGGGTACGGAAGTGGTGCGGGCCCGCCCGCCGCGGCGGAAGCGGCCGGACGCGGCGGAGGCGCGGCGGTGCCCGCCGGGGCGGCGGGCGGGGTGATCACGGCGCCCGCCCGCCCGGTGTGCCGGCGGTACCGCATCCGGCCGCCGGGCGGCCGGGCCCGGTGGCGCGCCGGTGTGCCGGGATGGTTCGCGCCTGGTGTCGTTGTCCCGGCGGGGGAGTGCGGGGTCGTCGGTGTGGCGGGCTGGTCCGTGCCTGGTGTCGTTGTCCCGGCGGGGGAGCGCGGGGCCGCCGGTGGTGTGCCGATGGCGGGGAAATGCGGCGTTGCCGGTGTGGCGGGCTGGTTCCCGCCTGGTGCCGGGGTCCCGGTGGGGAAATGCGGGGCCGCGGGTGTGGCGGGCTGGTCCGTGCCCGGTGCCGTTGCCCCGGCGGGGGAGCGCCGGGCCGCCGGTGGTGTGTCCATGGCGGGGGAGCGCGGGTCCGCCGGTGTGCCGAGGGGCCCGGTGGCCCGGACGGGTCCGGCGGCCGGCTTCCGGGGGGACGCGTACGCGCGGGCGGTCATCTCACTCGCCTCCCCGGACGCGCAGCGCCGCCGGGTCGTCGCGGCGCAGGGCCAGCGCGGCCACGATGAGCACGGGGGCGGCGGCTGTCGCCGCGAGGAGCAGGGCCACCCGGGCGAGCGGCAGCTCCACCAGGACAGCGGGCACCGGCTGGGTGGCCCGGCCGGTCAGCACGATCAGCGGGACGACCGCCCGGGTGAGCACCACCCCGATCCCCGCCCCGATCGCCAGCGCCAGCGCGATCAGCGGGAACCCCTCGGCGGCCAGCAGCGACGCGAGCTGCCGCCGGGGCGCGCCGAGCGCCCGCAGCACGGCGAACTCCGCCGACCGCTCGCGCAGCGCCCCCACGGTGGACACCGCGAACCCGACCGCCGCCAGCGCGCCGGCCGCGATCGCCACCGCGAGCAGCGCGGACTGCGGTCCCGCGCCCAGCGGGTCGTCCTGGAGCGCCGCGGCGATCTCGTCCCGCACCAGGATCTGCCCGGAGTCCAGCTCGGCCCGGTCCCGCAGCGCGGACGCCACCCCGGCGGCGGCGCCCGGCTCGGTGAACAGCCACCACTCGGTGGGCGGGAGAGCGGCGTCGGGGCGGCCGGCGAGCACCTGGTTGACCGAGCGCAGATCGAGCAGCAGCGCCCCGCCGTCGGCGGGCGCGGGACCGGAGCCCGCACCCGCACCCGCGCCCCCGGCATCGGCGACCGCCGACGCGGCCGTCGGCCCGGTGGTCGGCAGCTCCCGCACCGCCCCCGCGATCCGCACCTTCACCCCGCCGCCCGGCATCGGCACCTCGATCACCGAACCGACCTTCGCGGCACCGGCCCGCAGGAACGCGTCGGTGGCCAGCGCCGAGGGCATCGGCGGCGCGGGCCGCTCCGGCGTCACCCGCACGGTCGCCGACCGGTCGTTGCTCCAGCCGCCCCACTCCGCCTTGCCCATGTGGTACGTGATGTCCAGCGGCGTCCCGGGGGAGGAGCGCAGGCTCTTCACCTCGGGGCCGGCCTCGGAACCGTCCGGGGCGGGCTCGGTGTTGGTGGTCGCCTTCGCCCGCCAGGCCGTACCCCCGCCGACGGCGACCTCACGGGCCCCACCGTCCCCGGTGACCGCCCGCAGCGAGTCGAGCGTGAACCGCTTCACCGCGATCCGGCTCGGATACCCCGTCTCGTCGAACTCGACGGCGGTGAGCGCGAGCGGCCCGGCCGGCCGGCCCGAGGGGGCGTCGGCCGCCGCCGCGAGATCGAGGGTCAGGGTCCGCCGCTTCCCGTCCGGCGGCAGCGAGCCGACGGGAATCCGGTACGGCACCCCGAACCGGTCCTCGACGGTCACCACGACCTCCGTACCGCTGGGCTCCTCGGTCCCGTCCCCACCGGGGGCCGGGCGGACCGTGACCCCGAACTCCAGCCGCTCCGTCTCCTCGGGCAGCACGATCCCGGCCCGCGCGTCCGTCCGCCCCGGCGGGCGCAGCGCCGCGAGGACATCCCCGGAGCCGCCGTCCACCAGATCGTCCCGGAGCCGGAACCCCTCATCGGCGCGCGCCGTGTCCAGCGCCAGCACCGACGCCTCCCGGCCCGCCGACAGCGGCATCCCGGCGCGGGCGGCCGGCACCGCCGCCCGTACGCCCGGCAGCGCGCCGTACACCCCGCCCTGCCCGAACTGCCGCACCGTCCCGCCGCCCAGGACCCGTACCGGAGCCCCGGCGAGGAAGTCCGCCTGGTCGTCCTGGGACCGGTCCCAGGACGCGCCCTGGCCGATCGCGAGCATGCCCATGGCCACCGCGAGCACCAGCAGCAGCACCGGGCCCGCGCCGCGCATGGGCCGGCGGCTGAACTGCCAGCCCGCCAGCGGCGCGGTCAGCCCCCGGCCACGGGCCGCGCGGCGCTCCGCGAAGCGGGCCGCCGGCGGCAGCAGCCGCAGGGTCAGCACGGTTCCGGCGAGCAGCGCGAGCGCCGGGGCGACGACCAGCAGCGGATCGATCCCCAGCTCCCCCTCGCCGTCGCCGCTCAGCGCGCCACTGCCCGAGGTGCGCCGCTCCAGCTGCCAGTACGCCACCCCGGCGACGGCGAGCAGCGCCACATCCGCGCCGGCCCGCAGCGGCGCGGGCAGCGCCCGCGCCCGGCCGCGCGGGGCCCGCGCGGCGGCGAGCGCCGGGACGGTGACGGCCGCCGCGCACGCCAGCGCCACCAGGCCGCCCGCCAGCCAGACCCGCGCGGTCGCCCCGGTGTCGATCCGCAGACCGATCCTGGCCAGCAGGCCCTGCCCGGCGAGCAGCCGGGTGAGCGGTCCGGCGAGCAGCGGGGCGCAGACGGCGGCGGGCAGCGCCAGCAGCAGCGCCTCCAGCGCCGCGAGGGAGGCGATCCGGCCCCGGGACGCGCCCCGTGCCCGCAGCACCCGGGTCTCGCTCTCCCGCTCGCTGGTCAGCAGCCGGGCCACCAGCAGCAGCGCGTACCCCGCGAGCAGCACCAGCTGGAGCGCGACGATCAGGAGCGTCGCCCGCGAGACCAGCAGCGCCCGCTCCAGCCGGTCGAGGGTCTCGGGCAGCGCCGTGCGCGCGACGACACCGCTCTTCAGGGAGGGTTCGGCGGAGAGCAGCCGCTGGCTCTTCGCGGCGGCCTCGCGCAGGGCGCCGATCCGGTCGGAGGTGAGACCGCTGAAGTCGGCGGAGGCCGTCCAGGCCAGTTCGCCCTTGCTGATCCGGCCGGACGCGAAGACGGCGGGGTCGGTCAGCAGGGGGCCGTAGGCGGTGTGGCCGCTCTCCTTGCGGACCCCGCGCCCGGCGAGGTCGTCGAGGCGCCAGTAGGGGTCGGTGCGGTCGTGCGGCCGGTAGACCCCGCTGACCCGGATGTGGACGGGTGCGCCGCCGAGGCGGTCACCGAGCTTCAGCACCCGGGGGCCCGGCGCCATCCCGAGCCGGTCGGCGGCGGCCTCGGGCAGGGCGACCTCGGTGACGCGCCCGTCCGCGGCCCCGGGCCAGCCGCCCGAGACCAGCCGCACCCGGGAGCGGTCCACGACGGCGAAGGTGGCCAGATCGGGTTCCCCCGCGCGCTCGGCGCGGGGCCGCGGACTCTCCGGGAGGGCGTACGGCCCCGAGAGGTCGAACTGGCGCAGGGTGACCGGCAGCCCGTCGAACGCCCGCTGCGCGCCGCGCCGGGCGTCCCGTGCGGCGGCGGCCCGGTCGCCGCCGGGCGTCTCCGAGGTGATCATCAGCGCGGCGGCCGACGCGTCCCTGGTCCGCAGCGCGTGCCGGAGCCCGGCGTCCCCGACGGATGCGGCGAAGGCGGTCAGAGTCGCCAGCACGGCGGTGGTGAGCAGTACGGCGAGGAGTGCGGCGGCGAGGAGCAGCCGGTGTCCGCGCGCACGGAGAAACAGAAACCGCCCCACCGTGAGTCCCCCTGATGCCGTGCGTCCCCCGAAAGCCCTTTCGACAGGATGCTTTCAGAGGACACCGAACCAGGAGAACGGCAAATCGCGGGACTTGATGAGATCGTGACCGGCGGTCGCCGGCCACGGACCCGCCCGCTTGCCGCTCAGGCGTCCGTCAGACGCCGTCGCGCTCGGCCGCCCTGGCCGCCTCGCGCTCCTTCTCCGCGCGCTCCTCGGCCTCCATCTCGGCGAACACATCGATCGGCGGCGGCGCCTTCGCGAGGAAGAGCCAGGTCAGATAGACCGCGAGCAGGAACGGCGGAATCTTCAGCGACACCAGCACCCAGCCGAGCTGGGTGGTGTCCGCCCACCAGTACAGGGGGAAGAGGATCGCGCACTTGCCGAGCAGGATCAGCCCCCACGCCCAGCTCGCCTTGGCGTACGCCGCTTTGCGGCCGGGGTTCCGGGTCCGCCAGGAGAGGTTCTCCTTGAAGACCGGACCGAGGATCAGACCGATCAGCGGCACCCCGGCGATGGTGGTGATGATGTAGGCCAGCGCCAGGCCCAGGGTGTAGAGCATCCCCGGGAGATAGAAGTCCTTGGCGTTGCCGGTCATCATCGCGAAGACGACACCGAACGCCACCCCGAAGACCCCGCTGAAGGCGTGCTTCACGGTGTCCTTGCGGAGCAGCCGGACCGCGACGAGCACCAGCGAGACCGCCAGCGCGGCGATCGCGGAGATGTGCAGATCCTTGTTGATCGTGTAGATCGTGACGAACAGCAGTCCTGGCACGACCGTCTCGACCATGCCGCGGACCCCGCCGAAGGCCTCGAACAGCGCCGCCTCCGTGACGGCCCTGGAGTCGTCCCCGTCCGGGGAAGCGCCGTCCGGGGAGGCGCCGTCCGGGGAGTCCGGCTCCCCGGGGGCGTTGGGTGTGGTCGTGGTCGGCTTGTCGAAAGACGTCACCGGCTACTCCTGTCCGAGCGGTCGGAGTTCGTATTTGGGGTTGAACAGCACACGGCGGCCGTGGCTCATGGAGATCCTGCCGGAGGCGATGAGCCTGCGGCCCGGCTCTATGCCCACGATGGAGCGGCGGCCCAGCCAGACGACATCCAGCGGGGCGGTGCCGTCGAACAGCTCCGCCTCCAGCGCGGGCACCCCGGCCCGCGGACGCAGAGTGACCGTGCGCAAGGTACCAGTCACCCTCACGATCTGGCGGTCACCGCACTCGGCGATGCGGGTGCACCCCGACGCCTGGGCGTCCTCGCGCAGCTCCTCGGACTCCAGGTCCTGCTGGGAGGAGGAGAGCCGGTCGAGCATGCGGCGGAAGCGGCCGGCGGGCCTGGCGGCCCCGGCGGCCTTCCCGGAAGATCCCCCGGGAGGGGGTAGCGCACTCATGGGACCAGCGTACCGGCCGCCACCGTCACTCCACCCGGGCCGAACACCTGATCACATGGGCCGGACACCGGATCAGGACCGTTCGAAGCGGTATCCCATGCCCGGCTCGGTGACGAAGTGGCGGGGGTGCGAGGGGTCGGCCTCCAGCTTCCGCCGGAGCTGCGCCATGTAGACCCGCAGATAGTTGGTCTCCGTGCCGTAGGAGGGCCCCCACACCTCCTGGAGCAGCTGCTTCTGGCTGACCAGCCGGCCGGTGTTGCGCACCAGCACCTCCAGGAGGTGCCACTCGGTGGGGGTGAGCCGCACATCGCGCCCGTCCCGGTGGACCTTCTTCGCGGCCAGGTCGACGGTGAAGCCGTCGGTCTCCACGACCACCACGTCGTCGTCCCCGCCGCCCACCGGCTCCGCCCGGCGGACCGCCGCGCGCAGCCGGGCCAGCAGCTCGTCCATCCCGAAGGGCTTGGTGACATAGTCGTCCGCGCCCGCGTCCAGCGCCTCCACCTTCTCGTCGGAGGTGTGCCGGGCGGAGAGCACCAGGATCGGGACCCTGGTCCAGCCGCGCAGGCCCTTGATGACCTCCACCCCGTCCATGTCGGGCAGCCCGAGGTCGAGCACGACCACATCGGGGTGCCGGGCGGCGGCGAGCTGGAGCGCGGTGGCGCCGTCGGGCGCCGCGTCCACCTCGTACTTGCGGGCCTTGAGATTGATCACCAGGGCGCGAACGATCTGCGGCTCGTCGTCGACCACCAGCACCCTCGTCATCGCGGGCCCGCCTCTCTGTCGTGTCTGTTGTCTCTGTCGTGCGTCGGGTGCGTCGGGTGCGTCGGGTGTGTCGGGGTCATGGAGGTCATCGGGGCCTTCATCCGGGCTGCCAGGGCCGGCCGGGGCGGCCCGGCCGGTGTCGCGGCTGCCCCGGCCGGGACCGCCGCGCGCCGGGGAGGGCTCACGAGGTCACCTGGGCGGGCAGATCGGCGCTGACCGGCTCCACCCCGGGCGCCGCCCGCAGGGTGAGGACCATGGTCATTCCGCCACCGGGGGTGTCCTCGGCGCTCAGTGTGCCGCCCATGGCCTCCACGAAGCCCCGGGCCACCGCGAGGCCGAGCCCCACCCCGGCGCCGCGCGGGGCGTCGCCGTACCGCTGGAACGGCTCGAAGATGCGGTCCTTGCCGTCGTCGGGGACCCCGGGCCCCCGGTCGGCCACCCGGACCTCCACCCGGTCGCCCAGCGCGCTCGCGGCCACGGTCACCGGAACGCCCCCGGGGCTGTACTTCACCGCGTTCTCGACGATGTTGGCGACCGCCCGCTCCAGCAGCCCCCGGTCGACGGCGACCATCGGCAGCGACTCGGGGATGTCCAGCTCCACACTCTCCACGGGGACGGAGACCAGCGCGATCGGCACCACCTCGTCCAGATCGGTCACCCGGATCAACGGGGTGACCGTCCCGGTCTGGAGCCGGGACATGTCCAGCAGATTGCCCACCAGATGGTCCAGCCGGTCCGCGCCGTCCTCGATCCCCTCCAGCAGCTCCGCCTCGTCCTCGTCCGACCAGGCCACGTCGTCGGAGCGGAGCGAGGAGACAGCCGCCTTGATCGCCGCCAGCGGAGTGCGCAGATCATGGCTGACGGCCGCGAGCAGCGCCGTGCGGATACGGTTCCCCTCCGCCATCCGGCGGGCCTCCTCCGCCTCGCCCACCAGCCGCTGCCGGTCCAGGACCACGGCGGCCTGCGCGGCGAACGCCGCCAGCACCCGCCGGTCCTCGGCGGGCAGCACCCGGCCGGAGAGCGCGAGGGCCATGTCGTCGCCGACCGGCATGTCCACATCGGCGTCCTCGGGGCGCACCACCGACTCGGGGCCCACACTGCCCGCCGTGGTCCACGGCTCCACATCGCTCCGGCGCTCCAGCAGCGCCACCGACTCCATGCCGAAGGTCTCCCGGACCCGCTCCAGCAGCGCGTCGAGCGTGGTCTCGCCGCGCAGCACGCTCCCGGCGAGGAAGGAGAGGATCTCCGACTCCGCCCGCAGCCGGGCCGCCTGATGGGTGCGGCGGGCCGCCAGGTCGACCACCGAGGCCACCGCGACGGCCACCGCGAAGAAGATCACTATCGCGACGATGTTCTTCGGGTCGTAGACGGTGAGGGTCCGTACCGGGGGAGTGAAGTAGAAGTTCAGCAGCAAGGAACCCACCGCGGCCGAGGCGAGCGCCGGCAGCAGGCCGCCCAGCAGCGCCGCCAGCACGGTCAGGAAGAGGAAGAGCAGCACGTCGTTGGCGAGGCCGAGGGTGTCGTCCACCGCGGTGAGCAGCAGCGAGAGCAGGACCGGGGCGACGACTCCGGTGAGCCAGCCCGCGATGATCCGCGACCGGCCCAGCCGGGCGCCGCGCGCCACCGGGAGGCCGCGCCCCTTGCCCGCCTCGTCGTGGGTGACGATGTGGACATCGAGGTCGGGCCCGGAGTCCCGGGCGACGGTCGCGCCGACACCGGGGCCGAAGATGTACTGCCAGGCCTTGCGACGGCTGGAGCCCAGCACGATCTGGGTGCCGTTGACCCCGCGCGCGAAGTCCAGCAGCGAGGCCGGGATGTCATCGCCTATGACGTGGTGGAAGGTGCCGCCGAGATCCTCCACCAGGGTCCGCTGGACGGCCAGTTCCTTCGGCGACGCCGAGGTCAGCCCGTCGCTGCGGGCGATGTAGACGGCGAGGATCTCGCTGCCGGAGCCCTTCGCCGCCATGCGCGCCGCGCGCCGGATCAGGGTGCGGCCCTCGGGCCCGCCGGTGAGCCCGACGACGATCCGCTCACGCGCCTGCCAGGTGGAGCGGATGTTGTGCTCGCCCCGGTACTGCTGGAGGTACTCGTCGACCCGGTCGGCGACCCAGAGCAGCGCCAGCTCCCGCAGCGCGGTCAGATTCCCCGGGCGGAAGTAGTTCGACAGGGCCGCGTCGACCTTGTCCGGCTGGTAGATGTTGCCGTGGGCCATCCGTCTCCGCAGTGCCTGCGGCGACATGTCGACCAGCTCGATCTGGTCGGCCCGGCGGACCACCTCGTCGGGGACTGTCTCCCGCTGCCGCACCCCGGTGATCGACTCCACCACATCGCCGAGCGACTCGAAGTGCTGGATGTTGACGGTCGATATGACATCGATGCCGGCGGCGAGCAGCTCCTCGACGTCCTGCCAGCGCTTCCCGTTGCGCGAGCCCGGCACATTGGTGTGCGCCAGCTCGTCCACCAGGACCACCGCGGGACGGCGCTCCAGCACCGCGTCGATGTCCATCTCGGTGAAGACGGAGCCCCGGTACTCCAGCTCGCGGCGGTGGATCTGCTCCAGGCCGTGCAGCATCACCTCGGTGCGCGGCCGGCCGTGGTGCTCCACGAAGGCCACCACGCAGTCCGTGCCGCGCTCCACCCGGCGGTGCGCCTCGGAGAGCATGGCGTAGGTCTTGCCCACGCCCGGCGCCGCGCCGAGATAGATCCGTAGCTTGCCGCGTCCCATGGCCCCATTGTCTTCCAGAAACAGCCGGGTCCACCGGAACCGGCCGATTGCGCTCCGATGACCTTACGGCGAGCGATCCGGGCAAATCGGGTGGGGTGGCTGCCGTGGGCCTCTCCTTGACGGGATTCTGATACGGCTGTTCTGTCACGGGCCGGGACGGGGGCCGGCCCCCGGCGGACGGGCTCCCACCGGTCTCGTCCCCACCGGTCTCGTCCCCACCGGTCTCGGCGCCCGGACCCGGCCCGGTCAGCCCGCGGCTATCTCCCCGTCGTTCAGCTCCAGCACCCGGTCGGCGAGCCCCAGCAGCGTGGCGTCGTGCGTGGCCACCAGCGCCGTCACCCCCTCCGCGCGCACCACCGCGCGCAGCAGCTCCATCACCGCGAGACCCGTCTCCGCGTCGAGCTGCCCGGTGGGCTCGTCGGCGATGAGCAGCGCCGGACGGTTGGCCAGGGCCCGGGCGATGGCGACCCGCTGCTGCTGGCCGCCGGACAGCTCCCCCGGGCGCTGGGCGGCGTGGTCCGCGAGGCCGACCAGCCCCAGCAGCAGCTCCACCCGCTCCTCGCGCTCCTTCGACGCGGCCCTGCGCAGCCGCATCGGCACCCCGACGTTCTCGGCGGCGGTCAGGATGGGGATCAGCCCGAAGGACTGGAAGACGAAGCCGATCCGGTCCCGGCGCAGCTCCAGCAGGCCGTTCTCGCCCAGGGCGGAGAGATCCGCGCCGTCGACGGTGACCCGGCCCTCATCGGGGGAGTCCAGCCCGCCGACCAGGTTGAGCAGGGTGGTCTTGCCCGAGCCGGAGCGGCCCTTGAGCGCCACCAGCTCACCGCGCGGGACCTCGAAGGAGACGCCCCGCAGGGCATGGACGGCCGCCGCGCCGGTCCCGTACGAACGGCGCAGATTCTCCACCCGCACCATGGGGCCGGGCGGGCGCTCCTCCGTGAGGGCCGCACCGCCCCGGGCAGCGCTGTTCTCGGCCATCGAATCCCCCTCGTACAACTGTCCGACACATCGGTCCGGGCACAGTACGGCGGAATGCCGGTGGGCCGCACCCCCCGCAGGGAATACGGCCCACCGGCCCGGAACGTTCCCGGAGAGGGGTCAGCGCACCTCGGTGATCTCGGGGCCGCGCTGGAGCTGGCCCATGCCCCCGGAGAAGCGGGAGTTCTCCTGGTCCTCCTGCTGGACGCCCTCGGGCACCATCTGGGCGTCCTCCGGCAGCTTGAGGACGATCGGGTCGCGCGGCGCCATGGGGCCGTCGCCCCGCACCACGACCGTGTCCTGGAAGACCTGCTCCAGGAGGCCCGCCGCCTCGGGCTGGACCGCGCCCTGGCCGGAGATCACTCCGCGCAGGAACCAGCGGGGCCCGTCGACGCCGACGAAGCGCACCAGCTGCACACCGCCGGTGCCGTCCGGCAGCTGTACGGGCACCTGGGCGCGCAGCTCCCAGCCGAGCGGGCCCTCGACCTCGTCGATGATGCCGCCCTGCTGGGTGATGCCGGAGGCGATCTCGTCGCGCACCTCGCCCCAGATGCCCTCCTTCTTGGGCGCGGCGAACGCCTGGAGCTGTACGGCGCTGTCCCGCAGCACCACGGTGGCCGCGACGATCGCGTCGCCCGCGACCTCCACCCGCAGCTCCATGCCCTCGACCCCGGGCACGAAAAGACCGCCCAGATCGACCCGGCCCTCGCCGGGCGCGGACACCTCGGAGATGTCCCAGGGGCCATCGGGGCGCGGAGCCGGCGGAAGGTTCATCCGGCGGGAGCCGCTCTCGGCGGCCGTGCCGGTGTCCTCCTGGGTGCCGCGCTCGTCGACGACCTGCTCGGCCTCGCCCGTTGCGTCCGCGTCCCCCGCGGAACCACTCTTCTTGCGACGTCCGAACACGTCACTGTCCTTCCCGGTCGGATACGACGGAAGCGTATCGATTCCCACCCGTTGAGCCGTCCACGGCAGTGTGACCGCCGGTGGACCCGAAGCCCCCCTCGGCCCGCGCCGAGCCGGGAAGCTCCGCCACCTCGTGGAAGCGCACCTTCTCGACCTGCTGGACGACCAGTTGCGCAATGCGGTCGAACCTCTCGAACCGCACCGTCTCGCGCGGGTCGAGATTGACCACGATCACCTTGATCTCCCCACGGTACCCGGCATCAATCGTCCCCGGGGCATTCACCAGGGCCACACCGAGGCGGGCGGCCAGCCCGGAGCGCGGATGGACGAAGGCGGCGTACCCGTCGGGGAGGGCGATGGAGACCCCGGTGGGCAGCACCGCGCGCTCGCCGGGAGCCAGCTCGGCCGCCTCGCTGGTGACCAGGTCGGCACCGGCGTCACCGGGGTGCGCGTACACCGGCAGCGGCACCTCGGGGTCGACCCGGCGGATCAGTACGTCGACGGGGCTGGGGGACGCGTTCATCAGGGGTTCACCTCGAAGGCGCGGGTGCGCCGGATCTGGTCGGGATCGGCCATCGCCGCCTCGATCTCCGCCGGGCGGCCGTTGTCGATGAAGTGGTCGAGCTTGACCTCGACGAAGAGGGCCCGGGCGCGGACGGCGACCTCGCCGCCGGGTCCGCCGATCCGGCCCACGGCCGTCGAGTAGATCTTGCGGCCGGACACCGCCGTGACCTCGGCCTGGAGATGGAGCAGGGTGTCCACGGGCACGGGCCGCACATAGTCGGTCTCCAGCCGCCCGGTCACCGCGATCGTCCGCAGCAGCCAGTTCAGCGCGCCCAGCGTCTCGTCCAGGGCGGAGGCCAGCACACCGCCGTGCGCCAGCCCCGGAGCGCCCTGGTGGGCGGGTTTCACGGTGAACTCGGCGGAGATGCTCACGCCCTCGCCGGCCCGGGCCTGGAGGTGCAGACCGTGGGGCTGGCCCCCGCCACAGCCGAAACAGTGCTCGTAGTGGGCGCCGAGCAGTTCGCCCGGGGCCGGGGCGTCGGGGTGGCGTACCGGCGGTATGGCGTCCGGCGGGGGGATCAGGGCTCCGGGCGCGGAGGCCGCGCCGGAGGGGTTCGCTGTGCTCACAGGGGCAGACCTTACCCGCGGTCCGGACGCACCGGCTCGGGCCGAGCCGCCGCCCGGGAACAGCCGCGTGGAGCCCACCCGCGCGGCGGGCGGGTCACCGCACCGTGCCAAGCTTGCCCTCATGCAGCCTTCCGCCCCGCGCTACGACGAACGACTGACCGCTCCACGAGCCTGGTGGGCCATCACCGCGCTGGTGGCCGTCTCCGGCGGTCTCGTCACCTTCCCCCTCGGCACCCTGCCGATGCTCGGCGGCCTGGTCGGGGCCGCCGCCCTGGCGGCGGTCGTGGTCAGCTCCTACGGCTCGGCCCGCATCCGGGTGGTGGCGGACTCCCTGGTCGCGGGAGACGCCAGGATTCCGCTGACGGCCCTCGGGGAGCCCGAGGTGCTGAACGCGGAGGAGGCGCGCGCCTGGCGCTCGTACAAGGCCGACCCGCGGGCCTTCATGCTGCTGCGCAGCTATGTCCCGACGGCGGTGCGGATCGAGGTCACCGACCCGGCCGACCCCACCCCGTACATCTATCTGTCGACCCGGGACCCGAAGGGGCTGGCCGCCGCGCTGGCGGCCTGAGGGGCGGGAGCGGCTCCCGCGGGCGGGCCGGACGGCCCGGGGCCGGTGGGCCGGCCCTGAGGGGCCCCGAAGAGGTCAGCCCTCCAGCTCGTTCGGCTTCCGCAGCGGCTCCAGCGGCTCGGCGTGCTGTTCCAGCGGCGGGAGCGAGGGCAGGGCGTCCCACGGGACCTGCTTGGTCCGCAGGTCCTTGCGGACCCGGTCCGCGAGGTGGCGGGTGTCCCGCCGGTTCATCACGGCACCGACGGCCGCGCCGACCATGAACGGAATCAGGTTCGGCAGATTGCGGATCATGCGCTTCATGATCTGCTGGCGCAGTTCGCGCTTGAGGCCGCTGCTCAGCACGGCGGCGTTCTTGTAGGTGGACGGCTTGGTCACCTCGATGCCGCGCTCCTCCGACCAGGCGGTCAGATAGGCGGTGCTGCGGTCCTTGAGACCGCCCTCGGGACGCAGGCCGTAGACCTCGTGCAGCTCCGCTATGAGCTTCAGCTCGATCGCGGCCACACCGGTGATCTCCGCCGCCAGCTCGGCCGGCATCGCCGGCGGCACGGGCAGCATCGCCGCGGCGCCCACGCTCGCGCCCACGGTGGCGGTGGCGGTGGACGCGCCCGCGACCAGCTTGTCGGCAAGCTGCTCGGGGCTCAGGCCGGGGAACTGCGCGCGCAGGGTCGCCAGATCGCGCACCGGCACGCGCGGCGCGTTCTCGATGATCCGGTCGGCGATCCAGCCGACCGCGGCCCGGGTGCCCTCACCGCTTCTGCGGACGCCCTCGCGCACCGCGCTCAGCCGCCGGAACCTGGTCGGGGTTCCCGGCCGCTCCTCGCCGGGGAGCGCTTCGACGGCCCCCTCCGGGAGGGTGGCGAGAGCCGCCTCGTGCGGGAGCGTTCCGGACGGGGCCCCGGGGCCCCGTCCCTCGTCTCCCGCACGGGCTTCTCCCACGCGGTCGGGCAGATGGGCGGCCCAGTCCCCGGCAGCGGGCTCGGTGCCCTCCGCAGGTCCTGTGCCGCCCCGGTGCGCCTCCGACGGCTTCTCGCGCCGGAAGAGCCGCTTCCTGGACGGTGTCTCGTCTGCTGCCACGGCCGTCCCGACCTCAGTCGCAGTCGCGGCAGATCGGCTGGCCGTTCTTCTCGCGGGCCAGCTGGCTGCGGTGGTGGACCAGGAAGCAGCTCATGCAGGTGAACTCATCCGCCTGCTTGGGCAGCACCCGGACGGCCAGCTCCTCATTGGACAGGTCCGCTCCGGGCAGCTCCATGCCCTCGGCTGCCTCGAACTCGTCGACATCGACGGTCGAGGTGGACTTGTCGTTCCGCCGGGCCTTGAGTTCTTCAAGACTGTCGGAATCGACGTCGTCATCGGTCTTGCGTGGGGTGTCGTAGTCCGTTGCCATGTCGCTCTCCCCCTCTGGGTGATTTAGGTGTCTCCAGCGCACGTAACGCGTGAGAGGCCGGACTTGTGCCCGACCTGAGGCGGAGATTTTGCCTCACATCAAGGTCTGTTACTCAATCGACACCCAACCGGATCGCCCGAGAGTGATCGGGTTGGATGGCGATGGGGACCGTACACGATCCCAATGCCGCAGCTCACGGGCGCCACCCCGTGTACTTCCCGTCATCTTGACCCCCGGAAACCCGGACTTTTACCGGCTTTCCGGAAAGCGCCTTGATCACGGAGAGTAGATGGCCTGAAAGTCGCCTCTGTGATCGATCGCACAGACACAACCCCGGAACATGTCCGAAAAATTCCGCCTAAAGCGAACGGGGTGTCTGACGTCGAACACCCTCTCAGAGGGGAAGAGTGACGCGCATCACGAGCCCTCCCCCCTCACGGGGCTCCGCGATGATACGTCCCCCGTGGGCCCGCGCCACCGACCGGGCGATCGAAAGACCGAGCCCGACGCCCTTGTCACTGCCCGTGCGGTCCTCCCGCAGCCGCCGGAACGGCTCCCAGAGGTTGTCGATCTCGTAGGCGGGCACCACCGGGCCGGTATTGGACACCACCAGGACGCCCTGGCCGTTCGCCACCTCCGTGGTCACCCTCACCCAGCCCTCCTCGGCGATGTTGTACCGCACGGCGTTCTGGACGAGATTCAGCGCGATGCGCTCCAGGAGGACGCCATTGCCCTGCACGACCGCGGGGGCGCACTCGGCGTGGATCTCCACCCCCTTGGCGTCCGCCTCCGCGCGGGTCTGGTCGACCGCGTGGCTCGCGACCTCCGCGAGGTCCACCGGTTTGCGCTCGAAGGTCTGGTTGTCGCTGCGGGCCAGCAGCAGCAGACCCTCCACGAGCTGCTCACTGCGCTCATTGGTGGCCAGCAGGGTCTTGCCCAGCTGCTGGAGCTCCACCGGGGCGCCCGGGTCCGAGAGGTGCACCTCCAGCAGCGTCCGGTTGATCGCCAGCGGGGTGCGCAGCTCGTGCGAGGCGTTGGCCACGAACCGCTGCTGGGCCGTGAAGGCCCGGCTGAGCCGGTCCAGCATCTCGTCGAAGGTGTCGGCCAGCTCCTTCAGCTCGTCGTCCGGGCCGTCCATCTCGATCCGCCGCGAGAGGTCCGAACCGGCGACCTGGCGGGCGGTGCGGGTGATCCGGCCCAGCGGTGAGAGCACCCGGCCCGCCATCGCGTAGCCGAAGGCGAAGGCGATGATGCTCAGCCCCAGCAGGGCGAAGAGCGAGCGCCGCAGCAGATCGTCGAGAGCGACCTCGCGCTCATGGGCGAAGCACGCCGACAGCACGGCGTTGGCCTGCTCCGCCGAGAGCCGGGGGACCAGGGCGCTGCAGGAGTCGTTGGTGCGCTGGATCTTGCTGTCCGGGAGCAGCTTGAAGGGCAGCGAGGTGCCCGAGTTCAGCGCCTGCGCGGCCAGCAGATAGATGATCGACAGCAGCAGCACACCGGCGATCAGGAACATTCCGCCGTACAGCAGGGTCAGCCGTATCCGGATGGTCGGGCGCAGCAGGGGGCGGACGGGGTCGCGCGGGTCCCAGGTGGGCTTCGGGGGCGCCGAGGGGGGCGCCGGAGCGGAGGCCACCGGCTCAGATCCGGTAGCCGGAGCCGGGCACGGTGACGATCACCGGGGGCTCCCCGAGCTTGCGGCGCAGCGTCATCACGGTCACCCGCACCACATTGGTGAAGGGGTCCGTGTTCTCGTCCCACGCCTTCTCCAGCAACTGCTCGGCCGAGACCACCGCGCCCTCGCTCCGCATCAGGACCTCCAGGACGGCGAACTCCTTGGGTGCGAGCTGGATCTCCCGGCCGTCGCGGAACACCTCGCGCCGGTTGGGGTCCAGCTTGATCCCCGCGCGCTCCAGGACCGGCGGCAGCGGGACGGTCGTGCGCCGGCCCAGCGCCCGCACCCGGGCGATCAGCTCGGTGAAGGCGAAGGGCTTGGGCAGATAGTCGTCCGCGCCCAGCTCCAGGCCCTCGACCCGGTCGCTGACATCGCCGGACGCGGTCAGCATCAGCACCCGGGTGGGCATGCCCAGCTCGACGACCCGCCGGCACACATCGTCACCGTGGACCAGCGGAAGGTCGCGGTCCAGGACGACGACGTCGTAGTCGTTGACCCCGATCCGCTCCAGGGCCGCCGCTCCGTCGTACACGACGTCGACGGCCATGGCCTCCCGGCGCAGTCCGGTGGCCACCGCATCGGCGAGCAGCTGCTCGTCCTCGACGACGAGTACGCGCACGTCTCGATTCCTTCCTCCGGGCCCCGTCACCCATGATCAGGGCAGGTTTGCGCACTGGCTGTGCGTATCCATCCTGCCCGTTACGCGCGTAAACCGGCTGTAAGGCGGTCCCCGCCCGGGAGCACCGGGGTGGTGTTCCGGGAATCAACCGGATTCCCGGGCCAGTTGAGGTTTCTCCGGGGGAAGCCCGGGGGAGGACGAGAAGACACCCGCGATCACGCCCAGTAATGGCACCCACCCCGAAGCGTGCCGGAAGTGATCGATCGTCCTCTGCTGCGGCAGGGGAATCCCCAGGCACACCCCCGTGCCACCGACCCACGACGAGGGGGCGCACATGGACGCATTCACCGCAGGGCTGCTGCAGCGCATAAAGGCTGCGGAGACGGACCTCACGCTGGCTCGTGAGACGGGCGACGACTTCCTGGCCGACGTGGAGCAGGCCGAGCTGGACGATCTGCACCGGCTGGCGGCCGAGCACGGCGTCGAGGTCAGGGCGGCCTAGAGAGTTTCTCCCGGATCAGGCCGGAGCCGCCGGACGGGAAGGGCCCCGGCGCGGTGGTGTGCGCCGGGGCCCTTCCC